>DATEKY010000350.1:0-5476 GCA_035277225.1 Xanthobacteraceae bacterium | reverse complement strand
CCGACCCCTTTTCGAAAAGGCAAACACGAGGTTACGAGATACGATGCTGCCCCGATGCTTTCGGATGTGGCGGCGGTCGAAGCGAGTGCCCGGCGCAAGGCCTACGTCAACATCGTCCTTCCACTTTTCCTAATCTCCGTCATCGCCTATATCGATCGCGTCAACATCGGCTACGCGGCGCTGACGATGAATCAGGATCTCGGGTTCGACGCCCGGGTGTTTGGTCTCGGCGCCGGAATTTTCTTTGCCGGCTATTTTCTCTTCGAGATTCCTGGCGCGCTCATCGCTGAGCGATACAGTCCGCGACTCTGGCTGGCGCGAATCATGATCTCGTGGGGACTCGTTTCGGCCCTTATGGCGTTCATGCAGACGGCGTGGCAGTTCTACGTGCTGCGCTTTTTGCTCGGAGCGGCCGAAGCGAGCCTGTATCCGGTCATTTACGCTTCGTGCATCCCTCGCTGGTTCGCCGCGCGCGACCGCGCCCGCGCCATCGCGGTGTTGCTGGCTTCGTTGCAGACAGCGGGCATCATCGGGGCGCCGCTGGCCGGATGGCTGATCGACATACCGCTGTTCGGCCTCGCAGGCTGGCGGGCGTTGTTTCTCATCGAGTCACTGCCGGCGATCGTGTTCGGCATCGTGGTGATCTACTGGCTCGTCGACTGGCCCCGAGACGCGACCTGGCTGACCGCCGCCGAAAAGCACGTGCTGACCGAACAGTACGAGCGTGAGGTCGCCGCCAAAGCGTCGATTCGCCGCTATACCCTCTCGCAAGCATTGCGCGATCGCGAGGTCCTCAAACTCTGTTTCATCTATTTTCTGTGGGTGACGGGGTACTGGGGCTTCAACTACTGGATGCCCACGATCTTCAAAAAGGTCTCCGGCTGGTCGAACATTTTCATCGGCCAGTTGTTCGCAGTCGCGATGCTCATCTCCCTCGCAGCCTCGGTATACACAGGGCATTCGTCGTCCAGGCACAACGAGAAGCGCTGGCACGCGGCGCTGCCTTTGTTCCTGGCCGCGGTCGGGGTCGGAGCGGGCGGTTTCGTCCAGGCTCCATGGGTCTACTACGGCTTCCTCATCCTCGCAGCGATCGGCACGTATGCACCGATGTCGGTCTGGTGGTCGTATCCGACAACGTTCCTGTCCGGCGCCGCCGCGGCTGGCGCCGTGGGTCTCATTAATTCCGTCGGCAACCTTGGCGGCTTCGTCGGACCCTACATTACCGGCTGGATGCTGGAGCGAAGCGGATCGTTCGCGGGCGCGATGCAGTACCTCGCAGCGTCGCTGACGCTAGCGGGGCTGTTGATTCTGACGTTGAGGCGCGACCGCGCCACAGATGTGATGACAGAGTGAGGACGTCAGCGGGCGCCGTTTTCTGACACAATAAGGGTTCGCGAAGGCCTGCCCTGAGCGAGCGCAGCGAGTCGAAGGGAGAGATGTCCGAGTGGTTTAAGGAGCACGCTTGGAAAACGACTCCGGCGAGCTGCATCGAGTAGTACTGAAACATCTCTTCACGCAATCGATTCAACGACTTCCCGTTACCAAATACCTCTTGATGTGAGCCCGTAAACGTCGGCGTGTGTAGGCAGTTTCGAGGCGACCTTACACAGTTTCTACACAGTTCTGAGCGGCACTTAGCCACGTAGGTCGCGATGTTCTTCGGTGCGCGTCTACATCAAGAACGGTCCTACGCATGCCGACAACGAAACCGACATTTCTCATTCAGCGAATCCATCCAGCAACTGCTCGATCGTTGAAATCTCGTCCAACGTATATCGATGCCATACGAGGTCATCAATCGAGTACTCGCCGGCCATAATGTACGAGCCGTACATCTGCCAGAGCGCATCGACCAGCTGCCCCGGATCGTTCTGATCGCAGCCCTGAACGTCCCAAGCCAAGCCGTCGACAAATGGCATGCTCGTCACCACGTACGCCTTGATACTTCCGCACCACTGGATCCGAACGCCGCGACCTGATGGCGCAGCCCGCAATGTAGTGAGGAGGCGCCTCAGCTTGTCGCGCCCTGTCGATTCATCCTCTGGCGAGGCACCGATCGGCCGCTGAACAGCGCCCAAGACGAAGGACACAGTCGGTCCCATGTGGAGGTTCGGGTAGTTCTCAATGAGCCGTAAAGCCGCTTCAAGCCTTTCCTCCGCCTCCGCCATGAAACCTCCTCGCCTGTTTTGTCGGACGACAGGCTATGCGTATGCAACGTCGCTACTTCGCACTCTTGATCGCGGCGCTTTTCGTGGACTGATCAAGCCGATCGAGCGCGGCCTTCTTCGCGTTGAGCCGGATGTGCGAATAGTGCTCCAGCATCCTCCGCGAGAGGTGCCCGGTGATCGATTCCACGACGTGGTCTGGCTCCCCGGCCTCGAGGAGCTTGGTGACTACGGTGTGACGAAGGTCGTGGAAGCGCAGGCCAGGGAGTCCGGCCTCATCACGCAGGGCACGCCACGCCGTATCCCACTTGCTCGCCGGCTTCGTTGGGTCCAGCTTGTGATGCTGGCTAGCGCACCACAGATAGTGGTGGGGTTCGGAGTGTCCGAGTGTGTCGGCGCGCCTCACCATACGCTGCACCGCGTCGAACGCGGAGTCGTTCAGTGGGATCACCCGCTTGCTCGTTTCGTTCTTGCTCGCCCGGATATGGACGACGCGCTTCTCGGCGTCAAAGTCCTTGCGCCGGACGTGCTTCACTTCGACACCCCGCATTGAGGTGTTCGCGGCGAGCTGTGCGGCGCACCACACGTGCTCCCATTCCGGATTGTCTTCGGCCTTCTTGAGCAACCGTTCCTGCTCTTCGTTGGTCAGCACGCGGCCGATCGGCTCGCCCCCGGACTCGGTGAGCATTTTCACGTCGTCCTCAAGCCGTCGCCACTGCTTAAAGCGCTTCAACACCTGGCGCAGGGCGCCAATATCCATATTGACTGTGCGGTTGCCCGCGCCTTCGAGCCGCCGCTTGGCCTGGAAGCCTTCAATCACTCGTGCGGTGATTGCTGAAAGTCGGACGTCGCCCAACACGCGCTTGACGACTTCCAGGCGTTCTCGGTCGAACTCGGTCGCTCGCTGCGTATTCGCGGTGGCCTTTTTCGCCTCGAGATAGTCGTCAATCGCGGCGAAGAGCTTGATCGAGTGACTCTGCGCAGGTAGGTGTCCTTGCAGAGCGGCGCGGATCATTTCCTTCTCCAGCCGCACCGCTTCTTGCCAGTTCGTCGTCGCGCGAGTTGATCCAGCCGGGCAGAGCGGTCGGCGAATCCAGACGCCGTTGACCACTGTCTGCGTCCAGTATCGGCGACCGCGTTTCCAGAGTCCCATGTGCAATCTCCCGTCGAGAACGTCCGGTCGATGAATTGAGGCCGGCGTGCCGGTGGGGTCTCGGCGCAGGCACGATCACATTGGGCCGTGATCGGGTGCTGCCTGCGTCTCGACGAGAGCCTGCCGTTCGTAGTCGTCCACGTCCTGAGGCCGGTATCGCACGGCGCGGCCCATTTTCAGGAACCGGGGGCCAACACCTTTCAGGCGCCAGGAGCGCACGGTGAACCGTGAGACACCCAGGCGAGTCGCGACCTCGATGTCCGTGAGCGTGCTCTTTCCGTTCGGACTCGCGAACGACTCTTCCAATTTTACCCCGCCGTTCGATTCAACGTTCACCATGATTGCCTCCGAACCTGATTCAACTTGAACTCTATGAACGATCCCGGACGCCGCCACAATGGCAGCGTCCGGGTCCGGCCTTCTACGAAGCAGCCTCAGTTGCCGACTCCTCGTACTCGGCGTACGCCTGCAGCACGAGATCACGCACGCGCTCCTGCCCGGCCGCATCAGCGGTCGGACGCAGCAGCGCGAAGCTGCGGCGCTCACCGTTGACCGAGTACTGGCGCGCGGGGAACGTGACGTTGCGGCCACTGCCGCTGCGGCGCTCCCACACGGCAAACCCGATCAGCTTCAAGCCGTCGAGCACGCCGTCGGTGAAGTGCAGCTCGGCATCCGCGAGTTTGCCGGGCGGGTTGGCTTTGTCGTTCGGAACGATCTTGACTACCATGATGGAACCTCCTGAGAAGCTCGCCTCCACGGCGAGCGGTTGACGCAAACGTGTGTGTGCGGGTCATGCAGCGACCTGGCTGGATGGCGTGGTCTGAAGCCGTTGCCAGAGCCAGTGCTGCAGCGTGTTGAGGCCGACAAGCCCCGGATCCGCCGACAGCAGCGGGTGCTGTTGACCGCGGTACTTCGCTCGTTGCCAGGCGAGCTCCATCGCATCCACGAGCACAAGGCGCGCGTGTGCCTTAGCGCGGGACGGATCGAGCGTGATCGGCTCCGCCGCGAAGCTGACAACGTCCGCGAATGTCGCGGCGTGCAGCGTGACCGTCGCTGGTGAGTCCAGCTCGGTGGGGGCCGTGGTGACGAACGCGAAATAGATCCGCGTGTGGTGGCCGATCGTCACCGTGATGTTGGGTGTGAGCGACCGTTCAGTCATTGGTGTACTCCCTTCTTCGAGATCCCCCGCCGCTTCGATAAATGCCCTCCGTGTGAAGTGCCGAGGCCGAGTCAAGGCCGCGCCAGCGGCGAGCGCAGCGAGCGAAGCCTTGACGCGGCTGAGGACTTCCACAGAATGCGAAGGTCGAAGCGGCGGGCATGAGTTAGGCTCCGTGGCTCCTCTTCGTGATCTGGCCGGCTTCGTGGAAGCTGAAGTACCGGCCGTCGTCGCCGACGATCAGGTGATCGAGCAACGCGATGTCGAGCACGTCGGCGGCGGCACACAGTCGGAGCGTGAGCCGCGCGTCGTCGGGACTCGGGGTGGGATCGCCGCTCGGATGGTTGTGAACGACCATCACGCCGGTCGTGCCCGGTGTGAGACACGCGGGCAGAAACACGTCCGGCAGGGACACTGGCGTGCTGTCGCGCGTGCCGCGCGAGAGCACATGCCAGGCGAGCAGGCGATGTCGTGTGGAGATGCAGGCGACACCGAAGACTTCAACGGGCTGATCCGCGATCAGCGGGCTGAGGACGGCCGCGGCGTTTCGTGGGCTATTGAGCGCCACGGCCGGCACGTCGATGACGCGACCGTCGCTGTTGCGCAGCGAGCGGTAGGCGAGAACCAGTTCGCGCACGCGGTGGCCGCGTGGCGAATCCGGCGAAAGGCTGACAAGCTTCATCACAGACTCCTTTCAGTGCGGGCGTGGCCCTGAGAGCGCCGCCCGGGACGCACGACGCCGTCGTCGTGCGCAGTCGCAGCCGAAGGTGTTGAGTTCTGCTTCCAGGGGACCGACCCCGAGCCCGATGCGCTTGCCCGCGCGAGACAGGTCGTAGAGCGACCAGCTGTGGCGCAGGAGCAGAGCGATGGCGATCAGCCGTGGGAACTGGCTGGCGGGCACACGGGAGATGGGGCCGACGAGTCGATCGAATTCGTCAGTGACGTGGAGTTCGTCGAGGAGAGTGGTGACGAGGCCGCGCGTCCACCCGAGACTGTGGGCAC
>DATEKY010000349.1:0-2964 GCA_035277225.1 Xanthobacteraceae bacterium | reverse complement strand
GGTCGCCATCCAGGCGGCGCCGCCCGAGCCGGCACCGGTCGCCGTTCCCGCCGCCGTGGCTCCGCCGCCGCCACGCGCCCCGAGCCGCACGCTCGACAGTGAGGAGATCACCATCCTGTACAAGCGCAGCCAGGATCTGATCACGCAGGGCGATATCGCCGGCGGGCGGCTGTTGCTGACGCGCGCCGCGGAGGCCGGCGATGCGCGTGCCGCGCTCGCGCTCGGTGCGACCTACGACGCCACGGTGCTCGGCAAGCTCGCGGTGCTCGGCGTCGTGGCCGACGCCGCGAAGGCGAAGGCGTGGTATTCGAAGGCGGCCGAGCTCGGCTCAGGCGAGGCGGCGAAGCGGCTGGAGGTGCTGGCGCACGGGCGGTGATCAATCTTTCTCCGCTCGTCCCCGCGCAAGCGGGGACCCAGGGCCAAGAGCTGGATTCCCGCTTTCGCCGGAATGAGCGGAGGGTGTTTCACTGTCGTTGCGCCACGACCATTTCCCGTAGCGCCACGGCGCGTACCAGCGCGCGTCCGGCACTCCCTCCGGCACGCGGTCGATGCCGGAGGTGCCCCACGGCTGGCAGCGCGTCAGCCGCGCCAAGGTCATCCAGCCGCCGGCCCACAGGCCGTAACGGTCGAGTGCCTCGTCGGCATATTCCGAGCACGTCGGCAGATGGCGGCAGTGGAAGCCGACCAGCGGCGAAAGCGTGTAGCGATAGGCTTTGATCAGGCCGCGGCCGGCAAGGCGGGGGAGGTGCGTGACCTTCACGCTTGTCCTGGCGCCGTGGCGCGCTTGGCCTCGATCTGGTTGATCGCGTCCACCACCGCGTCGAAGGTGAGCATGGTGGAAGCATGGCGCGCCTTGTAGTCGCGCACCGGCTCGAGCACCGCGATATCAGACCACCTGCCGTTGGCCGGCGGCGCGCCGTTCTCCTTCAGCATCTTGCGCACGCCCTCGCGCAAGGAGCGCAGCTCGTCCGCCTTCGCGCCGACCACGTTGCGCGCCATGATCGAGGACGAGGCCTGCCCGAGCGCGCAAGCCTTCACGTCGTGGGCAAAGTCGGTGACGGTGTCACCGTCCATCTTGAGGTCGATGGTCACGGTCGAGCCGCACAGCTTGGAATGGGCGGTCGCCGAGGCGTCCGGGCTCTCCAGCCGGCCGATCCGCGGGATCGTGCCGGCGAGCTCGAGGATCCGGCGGTTGTAGACGTCGTTCAGCATCCGTTTTTGCCCGCTTCAGTCGACACTTAACCCATTGATTGCGTGCGCGCTCTTAGCGACTATATAGGGACTGGATGACGGGCTGGAAAAGGGGGCCCGGCGTCCCAAGCCCGCCCAAATCGCGGGCGAAAACTCTAAGGATTGCGGCGTCCGCACCGGCAGGTGCCTGCCGCGGCCACCCGGTGACACTCCCGGCCAGAAGGCCGGTCGAACGGAGAGACCGTCATGGACGCTGTCGTCAAGAACTTTCCCAAAGCCTCTATGCCTGCCGAAAAGCCCGTGCTGTCGGAGCATGTCCGCGCCGCGCCGGCGCCCGCCCTGCCGCGCCCCTCGCGCGAGGAAGCGGAAGCCGCCGTGCGCACGCTGTTGTCCTATGTCGGCGACAATCCGGACCGCGAGGGCCTGGTCGAGACCCCGAAGCGTTTCGTGAACGCCTATGAGGAGCTGTTCGGCGGCTACAAGGAATGCCCGGCCGAAGTGCTCGACCGCACCTTCTCGGAGACCGGCGGCTATGACGAGCCGGTGCTGGTGCGCGACATCCCGTTCTATTCGCATTGCGAGCATCACGTCATGCCGTTCATGGGCAAGGCGCATATCGCCTATGTGCCGACCGGGCGCGTCGTCGGCCTCTCCAAGATCGCGCGGCTGATCGACGTCTACGCGCGCCGCCTGCAGACGCAGGAGCACCTGACCTCGCAGATCGCGACCGCGCTCGACGAGATCCTCAAGCCGAAGGGCGTCGCCGTGATGCTCGAGGCCGAGCACACCTGCATGTCGGCGCGCGGCGTCGCCAAGCCCGGCTCGCTGACCGTCACCACGCAGTTCAGCGGCCTGTTCCGCGACGATCCGCAGGAGCAGATGCGCTTCATCACGATGGTGCGCGCTGCGCGCTGATCGTTCCGCGCGGAGGCACGGTGAGCGATTACGAATTCTCCGAACGCGGCTCGACCCGGGAGATCGAGGAGGGCGCGACGCTCGCGCCCAAGTTCGATGCCGACGGGCTCGTCACCTGCGTGACCACGGACGCCGCCAGCGGCGAATTGCTGATGGTCGCGCACATGAATGCGGAAGCGTTCGCGCGCACGATCGAGAGCGGCGAGGCGTGGTACTTCAGCCGCTCGCGCAAGACGCTTTGGCGCAAGGGCGAAAGCTCCGGCCACGTGCAGCGCGTGACCGAGATGCGCATCGACTGCGACCAGGACGCGGTGTGGATCAAGGTAAACCAGGAAGGGCCGGGCGCCTGCCACACCGGACGGCGCTCGTGCTTCTATCGGGCGGTGCCGCTCGGCAAGGCGCCGGACCGCTCGCTCGTGCTGGAATTCCGCGGCGAGAAGGCGTTCGATCCGCACGCCGTGTACGGCAAGACGTCGTCCTGACAGTCGCGCCCCACGTTCTCCACATTTTCCCGCTCTGGTAGTGAGCGTCGGCACCCGCCATCCGCCCGGGGAGAACCTGCATGGCGTCTTTCAGCTTCAGCGATGCGGCGATGATCCCGCTCACGAGCGGACAATCGGTCAACAGGGGCTGGACCAGCGTCAGCGGCAACAAGCCGATGGGCGTGACCTGGCACTGGACCGCGATCGAAAGCCTCGCGGCGACGCGCAGGGCGCTCGGCGGCGCGAATGCGACCAACAAGGGCGTCTCGTCCGCCCATTACGGCGTCGGCCGTACCTTTGACGAAGGGGTCGACCGCTATGTGTCGCTCGACAATCGGTCCTGGCACGCCGGCAAGGAGCAGAAGATCCGCTGGGA
>DATEKY010000348.1:0-6423 GCA_035277225.1 Xanthobacteraceae bacterium | reverse complement strand
CCGAGCCCGACATGGTGCTGATCCGTGCCGAGCGACGCGAGACGCCAACGGCACTCGCCGCGCTCGGGCTGGTGCGCGTGCGCATCCGGATGCGCAGTGGCGCCTGGCGCTACGACGCCGTGCCGGCAGAGGTGTTGGTCGAGTCTATTCCTGGAGCGTGATCTTTTCCGAAAACCGGTATCCGCTTTTCGGGATCATGCTCTCAGACCAAATCCTGCGCCACGATCAGCTTCATGAAGGCGCCGTTCGAGAGCGTGACCTTGCGGCGCTTCTCTTCGATCACTTTTGGTGCCTGCCGCGACTGCTCGAATACCGCGGCGCCAAGTGCGCCGCCGGCCGCGAGCATGTCGCTCTTCTCGCAGGTCGATGCGATCGCAAGCGCAAGCCCGGACAGATGCGAGCGGCGGTAGCAGTAGAGCGCCAGCAGCGCCCGCGTCCCCGGCGGGATGCTGTCGACCAGCGCATGCAGCCCTGTGGGCGATGCGCGATAGAGCTCTCCGAGCAGCGAGTCGGGAACCGGGCACGACTCTTCTTGAGGAATTGCCGCCATTTGCGCTCCAGTCGGTTGACGTTGGTAAATTGCGAATCAACCGGTTAAGGAGCGGTTAAGATGGCGATCCGCGCTATTTCGTACCCTCTCCGTGATCGACCAGACTGAGAAAGCAGCTCGACGATGGCCGCTATCGCGCGCGTGGAGGTTGGCAGGTTCGACTACGACCTGATCGGTGACTTCAAATTTTTCAAGAACGGCATCAGGCCGACCATCGTCGTCCGCCTGACTGACGAAAACGGCCTTCAGGGTTTCGGGCAGTCAGTTCCGGTCGAGACGTGGACCTACGAGACGGTCGAAAGCGTCGAGACGACCTTGCGGCATTATATCGCGCCGGCGATCGTGGGTGCCGACCCTGCGGATCTTGCCGCCCTTCATGCGCGCATGGAGCGCGTCATCCGGCCGTCCTTCTCGGTCGGGCAGCCGCTCGCCAAGGCGGCGATCGACCTGGCCTGCCACGACCTGTGGGGACGGCAGAGCGGCCGCAGCGCGAGCGATCTCATCGGCGGCGCGAAGCGCGACACGATCAAGCTGAGCTGGACCGTCAATGCGACGACGCTCGAGAGCGCCGAACAGCAGCTCGCGCTCGGCCGCGCGCAAGGCTACGACAGCTTCAACGTCAAGCTCGGCTATCCGCAGACACCGGATTATGACATCGCGCTGGTGCAGACCGTCTGCCGCTTCGCGCCGGATGGCTTCCACTGGACCGACGCGAATACCAGCTACGACCTCGGCACTGCGCTCGCGATGGCGCCGAAGCTCGCGGATGCCGGCATCCGTGCGCTGGAATCGCCGCTGCCGCCGAACCGCATCCGAGACTATCAGGCGCTGCGGCGGCAGGGTGCACTGCCGATCCTGATGGACGAGGGGATCGTCTCGCCGGTCGAGGTCGAGGAGTTCATCGCGCTGAACATGTTCGACGGCATCGCCATGAAGGTGGCGCGCTGCGGCGGACTGACCAGCGCGTCGCGGATCGTGAGCCTGCTCGCCGAAAACGATCTGCTCCTGTTCGCGTCGGGGCTGACCGATCCAGACCTGTCGCTGGCTGCGTCCTGTCACCTGTTCGCTTCGGCGGGCTTGAGCGTTCCGGCCGCCCTCAATGGCCCGCAATACATCGTCGGCCAAGGCTCGACCGATCCGGCGTTCCGCCCCGTCGGCGCTCTTTTGCGCGTGCCGACCGGCCCGGGGCTCGGCATCGCGCTTGATCCGAAGGTTGAAAAGACCTTGTGTCTCGCCGCGGAGTAACATGTCAGGCGCCGAAGCATCTGCTAGGCTACGGAAAAGTCCGGGGAGGTCATGACCACAACGACGGTGTCCGAGACGGATGCGCCGGAGCGGCAGAGCGCCGGCGCCGTGATCCTCAAACGGCTGACCCCAGTCGCTGGCGTGCTGGTTTTCCTGGCGATCTGGCAGATCGGCGTGGTGGCCTACAAGGTGCCGGCCTATCTGCTGCCGCCGCCCACGATGATCGCGCAAACCTTCGTCGACGAATTTCCCCGCCTTTTGCGCCATGGGTGGATCACCACGTACGAGATGTTGGGCGGTTATGCGCTCGCGGTGGCGGTCGCGCTGCCGCTCGCCATCGCGATCACGTCGTCGAAGCGCTTCGACGAATTTGTGATGCCGACGATGCTGTTCTTCCAGGTGGTGCCGAAGGTCGCGATCGCGCCGCTGTTCCTCGTCTGGTTCGGCGTCGGCACGACACCCAAGGTGCTGGTCGCCTTCCTGATCTCGTTCTTTCCGATCGTGATCGATGCCGCCGTGGGATTGCGCTCGATGTCGCCGGAAATGAACGATCTTGCGCGCTCGATGGGGGCGAGCCGGATGCAGGTCTTCGCCCAGTTCCGCCTGCCGACCAGCCTGCCGTATCTGTTCAGCGGGCTGAAGGTCGCCGCGACCCTGGCGATCGCCGGCGCGGTCGTCGGCGAATTCGTCGGCGCCGACAAGGGGCTGGGCTACCTGCTGCTGACCACCAATTCCAATATGGAAACCTCGCTGATGTTCGCGACCATCGTCGCGCTGACCATCATCGGCCTCGCGTTCTTCTATCTGGTCGAGTTCGTCGAATCGCTGCTCATCCCATGGCACGTCACGCATCGCACGCGCGAGGAGTCGGCCACGATGTGAAGCTGAAGGAAATCCAGCGCAACAAGGCCGTGCCTCAGCAGCATCGCCACTTTCAGGGAGGACATGAGACCATGACGACACGCAGGTTCGTTTGTTCGGCGTTTGCGGCGCTCGCCGCGGCG
The DNA here is from genome assembly GCA_035277225.1 of Xanthobacteraceae bacterium. Classification (GTDB taxonomy): domain Bacteria; phylum Pseudomonadota; class Alphaproteobacteria; order Rhizobiales; family Xanthobacteraceae; genus PALSA-894. Next base: position 3,624 of record DATEKY010000348.1, on the reverse strand, counting down.
GCCGTACTGGTGGCGCCGGCAGCCGCGCAATCGCTCGAGAAATTTCCCTTCCGGCTAAACTGGACGCTGTACGGCGAGCATGCGCCGTTCTTCGTCGCGCGTGACAAGGGCTTCTACAAGGAAGAAGGCCTCGACGTCGAAATCGCGGAAGGCAGCGGTTCCACCACGGTCGCGCAGCTCGTCGCCAACGCGACCAGCCCGGTCGCCTATGTCGATGCCGCCACGATGATGCGCGGGATCGGCGCCGGCATGCCGATCCGCGCGGTCGGCGTCACGCTGCAGCAGAGCCCGATGTCCTTCATCTATCGCGCCGATGCAGCGCGCCCGACCAAGATCGAGGAGATCAAGGGCAGTCGCATTGCGATGACGGCGGGGGACGCGAGCCTTGCGATCTTCACCGCGTTCATGGGCAAGCTCGGCATGTCGGTCGACGACGTGAAGCTGATCACCGTCGCCAATCCGCAGTCGAAGGAGCAGGCCGTGCTGAACAAGCAGGCCGACGCGCTGCTCGGCTACTTCATGGACCAGGGCCCGCGCATGCAGCTGCAGACCGGGGTGAAGATGGGATGGACGCGCCTCACCGACCTGTCGGGCATCTCGACCTTGAGCAGCGCGATCATCGTGAACAATGCCTGGGTGAAGGAAGGAAAGAACGCGGACCTGCTGCGCCGCTTCCTGCGCGCCTCGCAGCGCGGCTGGCAATACACCTTCGACCATCGCGACGAGGCGGCCGAGATCTTCATGAAGAACGCGCCGGCCTTCAACAAGGAGATCTCGCTGCTCGAGATCGACGGTACGATGACGATCCTGCGTACCAAGGCGAGCCAGGGCAAGCCGCTGGCGTGGTCGGCGGAGCAGGACTGGAAGGATACGCAGGTGCTGCTTGAGACCTTCGCCAAGCTGAAGCCGGAGCCGGATCTGAGCAAGTACTACACGAACGAGTACCTTGCCGAACCGCCGTACATGCCGAAGAAGTAAGAGAGGCAATCTCACGTAGCCCTCATGCTGAGGAGCCCGCAACGCGAGAGCGTTACGGGCGTCTCGAAGCACGGGGGCGTGCGTGGCCATCCTTCAAGACGCGGTCCCATAAGCGCGTTACGCGCGTCTACGACGCGCTATGGGACCGCTCCTCAGGATGAGGATCGAAGTTTTTTGTGAGCCCCCAATGACCGAGCCGCATATCCGACTGCATGGCGTCGGCAAGAGATACAAAACGAAGAACGGCGTCGTCGACGCCTGCAGCGACATCAATCTTGACGTCGCGCAGTCGGAGTTCGTCGCGATCGTCGGCCCGAGTGGCTGCGGCAAGACCACCATCCTCAAGATGGTGGCAGGGCTGACGCCTTACACCGCCGGCACGATCGAGATCGGCGGCAAGCGCGTGACTGAGCCTCAGACCGACGTCGGCATCGTGTTCCAGGACTCGATCATGCTCGACTGGCGCGACGTGCTGGCGAACGTGATGATCCAGGTCGATATCCGCAAGATGGACCGCGCGAAGTATCAGCCGGTCGCGATGAACCTGCTCAAGGCGACCGGGCTGGAGGGCTTCGAGCGCAAGAAACCGTACGAATTGTCCGGCGGCATGCGCCAGCGCGTCTCGATCTGCCGCGCGCTGGTGCACGATCCCGGGATGCTGATGATGGACGAGCCGTTCGGCGCGCTCGATGCGCTCACCCGCGAGCAGATCGCGATGGATATCCAGAAGCTGTGGATGGAGACGCGCAAGACCGCACTGCACATCACGCACAGCATTCCCGAGGCGGTACTCCTCGCCGACCGCGTCGTGGTGATGGGGCCGCGCCCGGGCCGCATCGTCGAGATCATCAAGATCGACCTGCCGCGCCCGCGGCGGCTCGACAAGCTGCCGCAGGCGTTCAACGACTACTCCGGCCACATCCGCAACATCTTCAAGTCCAAGGGCGTCCTTGCCATGGACTGACGAGCGCTCCGGCGAAAAAGCGAAAACAAGCATCAACAAGGAGAACGCGCCATGAGCGCCGCCCGCATTCTCACCACCACCGTCGGATCCTATCCGCTCCCCGACTGGCTGATCGCCGCTCCTTCGGAGCAGGCACTGGTCGACGCGACGCGCGTCGTCATCGACACGCAGCAGCAGGCCGGGATCGATCTGGTGTGCGATGGCGAGCTTTATCGCTTCGACATCAACCATCCCGAGACCAATGGGATGATCGAATACTTCGTGCGGCCGCTCTCCGGCGTGCGCAACGAGATCGGGCTGCAGGACTGGCTCGATTTCAGGAACTCGCCCGATCACAAATTCCGCGCGCGTCCGCCCGCGGTGGTCGAGGCGCCGGTCGGACCGGGTTCGCTCGATCTGCCGGCGGCCTATGAACGCGCGAAGAAGCTGACCACGCGGCCGCTGAAGTTCACGCTCACCGGGCCGCACATGCTGACCAAGATGCTGCTCGACACGCACTATCGCGACAAGGCCGCGCTCTGCATGGCGATCGCCGACGTGCTGGCCGAGCAGGTGAAGCACATCGATGCCGCGGTGGTGCAGGTCGACGAGGCGAACCTGCCGGGCGCGCCGCATGAATGGGAATGGGCCGCGGAGGCGATCAACCGCGTGCTGCGCGCGGTCAAGACGACACCCGCGGTGCATCTGTGTTTCGGAAACTACGGCGGGCAATCGGTGCAGAAAGGCAGCTGGGGTCAGCTGATGAACTACCTCAACGCGCTGCATGTCGATCACATCGTGATGGAGAACGCGCACCGGCCGCCCGAGGAACTTGAAGTGTTCAAGGAGCTGCGCCCGGCGATCGGCTTCGGTCTCGGCGTGGTCGACATCAAGCGCACGGAAGTCGAATCGGCCGAATCGATCGCGCGCGCGATCGAGCATGCCGACAAGGTGCTGGGCGAGGGCCGCGTCAGATACATCCACCCCGACTGCGGCTTCTGGATGCTCAAGCGCGGCATCGCCGACGGCAAGATCCGCGCGCTGGTGAAGGGCAGGGACCTTTACGAAGGACGGCATTGACACCGCGCCATTGCAACCTGAAAGGGCATGGTCTTCACTGGCGCCGTTCAGCAAGGGAGCGGCGTCATGGCCATGCTGGTGCGGACCGACACCCCGAACGGGCCCGTTTACGTGAACATGGACAACGTGAAGACGTTGCGCGCGCGCAAAGGCATGCCCGGCGGCACGGTCTTTGTGTTCGACAAGGATCACTCGCTCTCGGTTCTGACCGACATCGAGGAGGTCTTGAAAGAGGTCACGCGGCAGCGGACGTGAATCGATTTCGGTGCGCGCAGTCTCGTCGCCTTGCACAACGAGGCGTTTGACGTGCGTCGTCGCTTTTTTTCGCCGCCGTGCGCGGCGTTCATACTTTTTTCATAATTAGCCGTTACTTGGGAAATACGAACGCTGGAATTCCGTAAGAACCCGTGGCCACCGCCGCGGGTTTTTTGCGTTCAGCCCGCCGCTATGGCGTCGCGGCCAACGCGCCGCCGCCGCGACATGTTCAGCATCCTGCATGGTCTGACGTGAATCATCGTCGCGGCCGGCGCGCGTAATGGTGCGCGGGTTTCAGCGTTCGCCCCTTATTCGCTCTCGCACAATACCCCATCCGGGCCGCGTGGCGGCCCGGCGGGCGCGCTCAC
>DATEKY010000347.1:0-2687 GCA_035277225.1 Xanthobacteraceae bacterium | reverse complement strand
TTGAGCGGCGGCCAGAGCTTCTGCACCACCTTTCCGCCCGCGTCCTCGAACGCGCGCTGGAAGCCGGCGTTGAGCTCGTAGCCGTAGGCGATGTCGTCGGCGATCATCGCGACGCGCTTGTATTTCAGTTCCTTCGCCGCGTAGTCGCCCATCGCGTAGGAGCACTGCGCCGAGGTCGAGGTCGCGCGCACGAACCACGGGTTCGCCTTGCGCTGGGTCATGTCCTCGGCGGCGGCGACGCTCAAGGTCGGGATCTGCTTGTCGCGGATGTAGTCGTCGATCGCGAGCGCTTCGGCGGTCGCGAGCGGGCCGATCAGGCACGAGATGTTGTCGCGCTCGACCAGCTCCTGCATCTTGGTGCGTGCGACCGCGGGTGCGCCGGCGGAGTCGCCGGTGAACAGCTGCACCGGCCGGCCGGCGAGCATGTTGTTGCGCTCCTTCAGATAGAGCGTCAGGCCCTGCTCCATCTGCAGGCCGCCGGAGGCGAGCGGGCCGGTCTTCACGGTGAGAAAGCCGACGCGCATCGGGCCGCTCTGCGCGCGCGCGACCCACGGCATGCCGATGGCCGCCGAGGCGCCAAGGCCTTTCAGCACGGTTCTGCGATGCAGTGCCATGTGACGATCCTCCCAATTTTTTTCTGCGACCGTTTTCGGCCGTCGTTGTGGCGGCAGTATGCCGCGTCATGCCGCCGCGCGCGAGATCAAGTTTTCGCCAGCACGTCTTCGAGCCAATTCGTGACGAGTTCGGAAATCGTATCCTCCCGTCCGCCATAAAAGTGGTCGCAATCTTTCACGATGCGCACATCGCACCGCCCACCGGCGCGCGCGGCGAACTCCTCGGCCGGATAAACGTGGGCAGGTTCCTTGTCGCCGCGGATGTAGAGGACGGGACATGTGATCCGCGGCGCCAACTCCAGTACGTCGGGCAGCTGCGAGGCGTAGTCGAGATAGCTTTCCGCCGTGAGCACCCACCACCAGCCGGGCAGCACCATCAGCTCCTTGCCGCGGCCCTCGGCCACCATGCGGCGCGCTTCGGCTTCTACTTCGGCGATGCGCTCGCCGCCGAGCAGGCCCACTTTGCTCGCATGCGGCACGACCTTCTTGCCGCCGAGGTGGGCCGAGAGCAGCACCAGCGCGGGCGTTTCGGGATGATCCGCCACGTGCTGCACCGCCAGCATGCCGCCGTTCGAGTGGCCGATCACGACCGGAGTGTCGAAGCCGCGCTGTTTGAGAAAGCCGGCCGCGTAGCGATTGTCCGCGATCGCTTCTTTCGTCATCTGAAACGAGCCGCCCGAGACGGCGCGGCTATTGAGCGTCGCCACCATGTCGTGGCCGCGCCGGTTGAACGACAGCGCCGCGAGACCCATCGCGTTGAGATGGGAGGGGAGGAAGCGCGGCGCGCCGGTGTAGAAGTTCATGCAGTTGCCGTGCAGCAGCATCGCGGCGCCGCGCGGCGGCGCGTCGGGCTCGTAGTAGAGGCCGTCGAGCGCGTGGGTGTCGGTCGGGATGGAGATGAGGGAAAGGGGCATGTTGGTTATTGCGCCCTCTCCCCTTGAGGGAGAGGGCTCCTCAGAGGTTCAACGAAGAAGAATGGGTGAGGGGTCTGTTGCGTTGTGCACGAACCCCTCACCCGACTGCGCGTGCTGAAACGTCGGCGTAGCCCTCTCCCTCAAGGGGAGAGGGCACGAGATGCAGCGTCGTCGCTTGTTGAGCGGAAAGAAAGACGAGACGGTCATCGCTTCATTTCGCCGGCACCACAGGCAACAGCAGATACGCCTGCCTGTCTCCCCCAAAATGCAAGGTGGTCTGCCCACCGAAGATCTCCTTCGGCCGGTCGACCGGATCGTCATGCAGGAACGGCCCGCAGCCCATCAGCTCGTTCTTGAAATTGGACAGCCGGCCGCCCGAGCCGCCGCCGTATTCGTAATCCTTGCCGCGCACCGTGAGCGCGATGCGATAGCCCCCCGGCACGACGATCGAGGTCGGCCATAGCTCGATGTCGAGTTCGACCGGCGTATCGGGGGTGAGCGGCTGCTTCTCGTCGTGGGTGTGATAGGGCCGATAGGGCAAAGTGAGCTTCGGATCGAGCTTGCGGTGCGAGGCGCGCAGCCAGCCTTGCGCGATCGGTGTATGCGGATCGATCGCGCCCTGAAACACGATCTCCTTCATGTCGGCGGAGAACACGCGCAGCACCAGGAACAGGTCGGCGTCGGTCGTCGAGGAGGAAACAAACAGCTTCGCCGCCACGGGCCCGGTGATCTCGGTCTCGGTCTTGAGCGGCGGCGTCATGAAGGTGACGCCTTCGCCGAGCGCATCGAAGGTCGCGCGCGCTTCGCCTGTCAGCGATGTTTCCGTGAGCGAGAAGTCGGCCGAGTTCAAGAACAGCTTCGTCCATTTCGTGCGCGCGATCGGCCATTCGTTCTCTTCACGCTCGACGAACGTTTCGCCCGGATGGCGCACCTGCAGCAGCACGCGCGGCTGCCGGCCCCAGCCGGTGTCCTCGCCCTTGAGGAAGAAGTCGAAGAACTTGCGCTGCAGCTCGCGCCCGTAGTCGGTGTAGAAGTGCGTCCAGTGCTCGATGCCGTGCGCCTCGAGCCATTTGTCTTTCGAGGCGGCGCGCGTAAAGCCCTCGAAATTGCCGCGCGGGTGCAGGCCCTGTCCGCCCCAGTTCGCCGCCGAGAACAGCGG
>DATEKY010000346.1:0-4587 GCA_035277225.1 Xanthobacteraceae bacterium | reverse complement strand
GCTGTCCCACCATGGGCACGTGCCCGGCATCAGACCGTAATTTCCTTCCATCACCTGCACCGGCGCGCGATAGCCGCTTGCGGCAAGCTCGCGCGTCTTGCGTTGCGCCGCCTCGCGCTGCGCCGGCGGCAGCCAGCCGCGATCGTGGCCCCACATGCTCGGGCCTTCGCTGCGCTCATACGGCTTCCACGTCTCAGGCTGAATCAGCCGCCCGCCCCAGCCGTACTCGACCATGAACTCCGAGGGCGTCCAGCTGTAGAACGAGGTGAGATAGTCGCTGGTGTGACGGCCGAGCGTGACCGCGACGCGATCGTCTTGCGACTGCGCGATGTCGTAGCCCTGCCCGACGTCGTCGAAGTTGAACAGCTCCATCATCATGTGGTGCACGGCGTTCTTGCCCGACTGGATGAAGGCGAGGCTGTGATGGCGCGGATTGACGTGCATGAAATAGGCGCTGAACGGCTTGTGGTAGTAGTCGCTCAGCTTGAAGCCAAGGAGATCGCGGTAGAACGGCATCACCGTGTCGGCGTTCTCAACACTCAGCACGACATGGCCCATGCCGAGCGCGCCGGTGCGGAAGCCGGAGATCGAACGGCCCGGTTTGAACGGCTCAGCCGCCGTTTCGGCACCGTGGAAGAGCTCGACGCGATTGCCGAGCGGGTCGGCGAGCACGATCAGGTCCTTCACGCGCCGCTCGTCGGCGAGTGCACGCGCGCCGCGCGCGACCTTGACGCCGGCCGCTTCCAGCTTCGCGGCCAGCGCATCGAGCGCCGCCGCATCCGCGACCTCCCAGCCAAAGAAGCCGACCCCGGCGCCACCATCCTGGTCGACGATGATGCGCTGCTTGCGGTCGTCCATGCGGAACGCGAGGCTCGATGCGCTCCTGTCGACGCGCTGCAGCCCGAGCAGCTTCACGCCGTAGTCGCTCCAATCGTCGAGCGACTTCGCGCGAATGCCGACATAGCCGAGTGACTGCACGCTCATGGCGAGCCCCGTGTTCGCGGGATGCATAGTGCGCTTTTGAAATGTGGTCTACAACGGCGTGAGGCCGCAGGAACACATAAGCGGCATGACGGGGGATTGCGTGCGCAAGCTCATCATTGCGCCCACCACGCTGCAGGACACCGCGCCGATCGAGTACATCGCGGCGACGGTCGCGGCAGGCTACGACGGCATCGGGCTGCGCGTGCACCGTTCGCCCGGCCTGCCGTTCCATCCGGTGGTGGGCGACGCATCCCTGATCGCCGAGATGAGAAGCCGGATCGCGGATGCCGGCCTCGCGGTGTTCGACCTCTACAGCTTTTATCTTCAGCCCGACACGAACGTCGCCACCTTCGCGCCTGCGATGGAGCTCGGCGTCTCGTTCGGCGCGAAGTATGCGACGGTAATGGGCGCTGACGAGGACTGGTCGCGCCAGCGGGACAACTTTGTGCGCACTTGCGATCTCGCGGCGCAGTTCGGCCTCACCTGTTCGCTCGAATTCGCCGTGATCCGACCGCTCGCGACCCTGCCGCAAACCCTGCGGCTGATCGAGGAGGCCCAGCGCGACGCCGTGATCTGCATCGATCCACTGCATCTGGCGCGCTCGGGCGGCAGCCCGGCCGACGTGAAGGCACTCGATGCGAAGTATTTCCCCTACGCGCAGATCTCCGACGGCATCCTCGATCCCGGCGAGCCGAATCCCGCGCTGTTCGGCAAGCTCGGGCTCGGCACGCGCGCGATGCCGGGCGAAGGGAAACTCCCCCTGCGCGAACTCCTCGCCGCGTTGCCGCGCGACATTCCGCTCAGCGTCGAGCTGCCGCATTCGCTCGCGAAGGGTGCATCAGCGCACGCGTGGGCGAAGACCACACTCGATCGCACCCGCGCATTCATCGACGGGTGACGCATGCTGCGCATCGCACTTGCCATCCTCCTCACGCTCGCGGCGAGCGCGGCCTCCGCGCAATATCCGACGCGGCCGGTGAAGCTGATCGTCGGCTTCGCGGCCGGCGGACCGACCGACATCCTGACGCGCCACATGGCGCGCTATCTCACCGACCGACTCGGCCAGCAGTTCGTGGTCGAGAACAAGCCGGGCGCGACCGGCAACATCGCGACCGACTACGTGATCAACCAGCCGGCGGACGGCCACACCATCCTGGTCACCACGACGGCGAACGCCATCAACATGACGTTCCTGCCGAGGACGGCGGCCAATGTGCTGCGCGACCTGGAGCCGGTCGCCGGGCTTGCGAGCTTCACCTACCTGATGCTGGTCAATCCGAGCGTCCCGGCAAAAAGCGTCGCGGAGTTCATCGCCTACGCCAAGGCGAATCCCGGCAAGGTGAATTTCGCCTCCGGCGGGATCGGCTCGTCCAATCAGCTGGCCGCCGAGCTGTTCAAGTCAATGACCGGCACCGAGCTGACGCACGTGCCCTATCGCGGCAACGCGGCGGCTTACGCGGACCTGCTCAGCGGCAACATCCAGCTGATCTTCGCCGACGTCGCGTCCGGGCTTCCGCACGCGCAGTCCGGCGCGCTGCGCGCGCTCGGCGTTACCGCGCCGGCGCGGCTGGCGACCTTGCCGGACATTCCGGCGATCGCCGAGACCGTCCCGGGCTACGAGGCGAACGGCTGGTACGGCTTTGCGGCGCCGAAGGGCACACCGGCTGATGTGATCGCGAAGCTCAACGCGGCGATCAACGCAGGCCTCGCCGATGCCGGGCTGGCGGCGCGCTTCGCGCAGTTGGAGGCGAAGCCGCTGGTGTTCACGCCGCAGGAGTACGGCAGGTTCCTCGTTGCGGAGGTTGAGCGATGGGGTAAGGCCGTGAAAGCTTCAGGTGTGCGCGGTGACTAGGAGGGCAACGTGATCGCAACAGTTCGTCTCTGCGTTTTGGCTCTTTGTCTCGCATTGGCGAGCCCATCATTCGCCGCCGATCCCTACCCGACGCGCGCGGTGCGCCTCATCGTCGGATTCCCGGCAGGCGGGCCGACCGACATCGTGGCGCGCATCATCGCGCAGTCGCTGTCTGAACGGCTCGGCCAGCAGATCATCGTCGAGAACCGCCCGGGCGCCGGCAGCAACATCGCCACGCAGGCGGTGATCACCTCGCCGCCTGACGGCTATACCTTGCTGCTGGTCTCGCCGCCGCACGCCATCAATGCGACGCTCTACAAGAAGCTGCCGTACAACTTCCTCGAGGACATCGTGCCGGTCGCCGGTCTCGCGGATGGGCCGAACGTGATGGAGGTGCACCCCTCGGTGCCGGCCAAGACCGTCGCGGAGTTCATCGCCTACGCCAAGGCCAATCCGGGCAAGATCAGCTTCGCGTCGGCCGGCAACGGCACCACGATCCATCTTTCGGGCGAGCTGTTCATGGCGATGACCGGCGTGAAGATGCTGCATGTGCCCTATCGCGGCTCGGCGCCGGCGCTGACCGACATGATCAGCGGACAGGTGCAGGTGATGTTCGACAATCTCCTGTCGTCGATGCCGCATCTCCAATCCGGCGCGCTGCGGCCGCTCGCGGTCAGCTCGGCCAAGCGTGCCGAGACCATGCCGGACGTGCCGACCATCGCCGAAACCGTGCCGGGCTACGAGACCGGCACCTGGTGGGGCGTCGGCGTGCCGAAGGGGGCGCCCGCCGAGATCGTCGAGAAGCTCAACCGCGAGATCAACACGAGCCTCGCCGATCCGAAGATCAAGGCGCGTTTCGCCGAACTCGGCTCGGTGCCGCTGATCGTCACGCCGCAGCAATTCGGCGCGTTCCTCGCGGCCGAGACCGAGAAGTGGGGCAAGGCGGTGAAGTTCTCCGGCGCGTCGGTGGACTAGCGTGGCTGCGTAGCCCGGATGGAGCGAAGCGCAATCCGGGGTGATGCTGGTCCCGGATTTCGCTGCGCTTCATCCGGGCTACGGGCTCAAGCTCAATCGAGGCGAAAGCCGCGGGCGCGAACATAGGCGCCGAAATCGGCGCGCTCAGGCACCGCATATTGCCGCGCCTTGTCTTCCGACCAGCCGTACGTGTCTGACTTGCCGAACGCATCGACCGAGCGCTGCTCGCGGAACGGCTGCGCAGCCTCGCGGCGGCGATCGTAACCCTCGATTGCCTCGCGCAAGCCGTCTTCCCGATAGCCGTTGCGATGGACCGTCACATCGAGCGGCAACCGCATGCTTTGCTTCGGCGCCACGGCCGGCCATCCGACCGCCAGCCCGGCGACTGGAAACACATGCTGGGGTAGCCGCAGCAGCTCGGAGACCGCCGCCGCACGGTTGCGGATCACGCTGATCGGGCACGCGCCGAGCCCTTGCGCTTCGGCGGCATGAACGAATGCCGTCAGCGCAATTCCGGCATCGACGCTCGCGTTGAAGAAAGCATCGAGATGATCATTCGCGAACGGCTTGCCGCGCCATTGATGCCAGAGCCGCTGGCGGCGATTGTTGCCGCAGAAGATCAGCAGCACCGGGGCCTTGCTCAGCCACGCCTGCCCACCGGGGCCTTCGGCGAGAGGTTCGAGAATCTTTTGCTTCAGCGCCGCATCGTCCACGATCACGATGTCGCGCTGCTGCAGATCGCTTTTTGTCGGCGCACATAATGCGAGCGCACAGAG
>DATEKY010000345.1:0-3117 GCA_035277225.1 Xanthobacteraceae bacterium | reverse complement strand
ATGACGCGCGGCAAGCTCCGCCAGTGACAGATCCCGTGCCAGTTCGTTCTCGATATCCGCCTTGATCGCCTGCAGCCGCGCGGTGCGCAGCCCGCGCCCTTTCGCGAGTTCGGCTCCGTCGCTCGCCGCGCCAAGCACAAGCGCGACGAGATCGTGCACATGGGTTACGGCGATGCGGCGCGCCTGCGGCGTCGCGAGTGACGGCGCGCCGCACAGCACGCGCGAATAGCCGAGCAACAACTTGAGTGCCTCGGTGTCGCGCGCGACCGGCCGGGCCAGGCGATCCTCCACGTCCGGCACCAGCGCCTTCATCGCGGTGAGCGGCACGCGCAGTGACACGAAGCGCGAGCGCGAGAAATCCATGGTGGCGGTCTCGGCGCCGACCGTCATCGCCGCGCTCCCCTCGCCGATCGTGGCCTCGCGGCCGCATTGGCTGACCGCGCTTGCGCCGTCGAGGCAGGCGCTGAGCAGGCATTGATCGTCGGCAAGATGCTGCACGCCCCGCCGCGTGCGCCCTGCCGACGTGGTGATGTCGGACAGCGCAAGACCCGGCAGCGCGATCATCCGCCCTTCGGTGAAGAACGGAACGTCGGGCGCGGGCGTGAAATCAAACGGCCAGATCCAGCGGTCGAGGATGTCCTGGACGTCCGGCATCCGCGCGCATGCACCCTCGCCCTCGAGGCGAAAGGCCGTCGCGCCGTGTGCAGCCGGGTGGTCCATGTCCCGCTCCTGCGCATTGGTCGCGGCGGCTAGGGATCAGGTTCAAAAAGCCACAACATCCCACAATTGGTCATCCGGCATCAGCGGTTTGTCCTTCCGGCATCAGGCGGGCCCTCCCCGGGGCCGACCAACCCCGTGAACCGCGCGGGATGCCCCGCGCCGCAAAACGCCAATCGGGACAACCGCCATGAGCACAACGTCAAGCTTCTCGATCCAGACGCCGCACTCCGAGTTCACCGCCAACAGCTTCACCGGCGGTACCCAGCTCGCTCCGCAGGTCCTGCATCTGTCGAACGGCGGCTTCGTCGTTGCCTACAACAACCACGACGCCCTCGACGGCTACATCATGCTGGACTTCTACGACTCGAATGCGCAGCGCGTGAACGCCTCGGTGCGCGCGACTTACGACTCGCTCGCCAACACGTCCGCCGCCAACGCGCCTGCGCTGGTGCAACTCGCGGACGGCACCGTGCTGGTGGCCTGGGCCAACAACGACCCGGCCAATCTGGGCATCAAGGCGGCGACATTCACCGTCGATGGCACCAAGATCGGCTCGGAGAAAACTCTCGTCGCCGGGCAGTACTTCAATCCGCACGCCGTGGCCCTGCCGAACGGCGACACCATGCTGACCTATTCGGATGCGACGCACGTCTACAAACGCTCGTTCGCGAACTTTCCCTACAACGTGCCGGTCCACGTCGAGACCCAGGCCGGCAACTCGGTCTCCGAACCGACCAGCGTCGTGCTCGCCAATGGCGGCAGCGCCGTCGCCTGGATTGCCGATCCGGCCGGAGCCGCCGGGCCGCAACTGCACGCCCGCATCTATGCGGCGGACGGTTCGGCGGCGCTCGGCGAGATCACGCTCGACAACACCGATCCGAGCTTCACGCCATCGCTGGCGGCGCTGCACAACGGCTTCTTCGCGGTCGCCTACAAGGACACGAGCTGGGCGAACGACGGCCAGAGCGGCATCTCGCTGGTGATCGTCTCGCCGCACGGCTCGCCGTCCAATCCGATCCACGTCAACACGCCGAATGCGCTCGCCGATCACTCGCCGTCGATCGACGTGCTCGCGAACGGCATGCTGGTGGTGTCGTGGGTGAAGGAAGTGACGCCCGGCAACTACGACATCTACGGGCGCGTCTTCACCGAAGCCGGCACACCGGTGCCGGTCGGCGGCCATGACGAGTTCCTGATCTCCAGCAACGCCGACATCCTCTCGCTGCCCGATGTGGCGGCGCTCACTTCCGGCCGCTTTGTTACCGCCTGGTCGACGACCGGCGCGCAGGACATCGGCGCGGAGGTCAGCGAGCTCGTACGCACCACCACCGGCGACGGGGCACACGACATCTATGCCGGCGACGAGTTGCGCGACGTGATCAACAGCGGCGGCGGCAACGACACGATCATGGCGGGCGACGGCAACGACGTCGTGGATGCCGGCGCCGGCAACGACACGATCGTCGAAGGCCGCGGCGCCGATATCACCGACGGTGGCGCCGGCGACGATACCGTGGTCTTCAGCAACACCTTCGATCACTACGTGATGATGGAGTACCGCGGCGGCATCTATGTCACCGGCAGCGACGGCACCGACTGGGTGAAGAATGTCGAGCATCTGAAGTTCGCCGACACGACCTTCCACGTCACCGACGACGGCAACCCGCTGTTCGATACGCCGTACTACATGAGCCACAACCACGATGTGTTCTTTTCGGGCGCCAATGCGCTCGACCACTACAACACGTTCGGCTGGCACGAAGGGCGCGACCCGAACCCGCTGTTCGACACGTCGGGCTATCTCGGCGCCAACAAGGACGTGGCAGCGAGCGGTCAGAACCCGCTCGAGCACTATCACCAGACCGGGTGGCACGAGGGGCGCGATCCGTCGGCCTGGTTCGATACCACGCTCTATCTCGTGCACAATCCCGACGTGGCGGAGGCCAACGTCGATCCGCTCGCGCACTATCTCGCCTATGGCGCCGCCGAAGGCCGTGCGACCTACGCGGCGATCGGGCAGACCATCGTCGGCGGCTTCGATGCCGAGTATTACCTGTTCCACAATCCCGACGTGGCTGCGGCCGGGGTCGATCCGCTGCAGCACTACAACACCGCGGGCTGGCACGAGGGCCGCAACCCGAATGCCTGGTTCGATACGTCCGGCTACCTCGCGCACTACGCCGACGTCGCCGCCGCGGGCGTCAACCCGCTGCAGCACTACATGCAGAGCGGTTGGCACGAAGGCCGCGACCCGTCGGCAGACTTCGACACGCTGGGTTATCTGGCGGCAAATCCGGACGTGGCTGCCGCCGGCGTCAACCCGCTCGATCACTTCCTGCTGAACGGCATCTATGAAGGCCGTTCGCCCGCCGGCGATGGGCTGTGGCATTGACGTGA
>DATEKY010000344.1:0-2852 GCA_035277225.1 Xanthobacteraceae bacterium | reverse complement strand
CTTTGCAGCTCGCCCGGCAGCTTCGCATCTTCCCAATGTGCGCCATGATCGCGGCTGCGCATCAGCTTGCCCCACGAGCCGGGCGGCCCGTCGCCGTTGCACAGCAGCACGAAGCCGCTGCGATCGGCGCGTGGCGTCACGCCGCGGGTGTACTGTGACGGCGAGTCGAGCGGCTTGAGCTCCCACGAACCGCCATCGTCCTTGCTCAGATGCAGGCCCATATTGGTGGTGGCGTAGATGAGCCGCGTGCCGTTGCGCACGACCATCAGGTCATGGATGTCTTCCGACACCAGCCCGGCCGAGGCGTTCTCGAACGACCGACCGCCGTCGGTCGAGCGCCACACCCCGCCGATCTCGAGGCCCGCAAACACGAGCTTTGGATCGTCCGGATCGAACGTGATCCGGGTCACGCGCGGCTTCATCACCGCCGGACAGGTCTCCGGCAGCGGCGCCTTGGCACGCTCCCAGCTCCGTCCGCCGTCGGTCGAGCGGAAGATGCCCGGCGGACGCGTGCCGGCGAGAATGAGATCGGGATCGTGCGGCGAATGCGCAACCGACCAGATGCACAGATCATCCATGATCGACGGAAAGTGGGTCCACGTGCCGCGCGCGATATCGAGCCGGTAGACGCCGCTGTCCGTGCCGGCCAGCAGTTCGCCCGGCCGCTCGGGATGAGCCGAGAGCGCCCACACGCGCGTCTCGCTGTACATGCCGGACGTTCCCCAGAAACGCTGCAGCGTTTCGCCGAGGTCATCGCTGTACCAGACCGAGAGTCCCGCCGTCCCGATATAGAGACGAGGCGTCATCGCTTTTCCCTTTCGAACGCCGTGTTCTTGTTCTTTTCAGGCGCGGACGTTCCTCTCGATGAGAACCGATTGCAAAATGCGCGTCAATGGCGCCGAACTCGGGTAATGCTCGCAACCCTGCGTTTTGCGGCGACGACTGGCCCCGCCGGCTAATCTTGTTGACGGCCAATTGCCGCGCCGCCTAGCCTTGCGTTGAAACGAGACGCAGCGGGCCGATGCCCGACAAGACCGTCTCGATCGAGGGAGGAAACGCGATGTTGAGATTCGTGGCGGTCCTCGTGGCCGCGGCATTTGTTGCCGCCGGTGCAGCGCAAGCCCAGACCAAGGAGCTGACACTCTGGACCCACTGGGCGGCCGAGCAGATCAAGCGTCAGTACGTCGAAGAGGCGATCGCCGATTTCGAGAAGAAGAATCCCGGGATCAAGATCAAGGCTTCCTGGTACGAGAAGAACGCGCTCTACGCCGCGCTGAAGACCGCGCTGCGTGCCGGACAGGCGCCGGACATCTTCTACGCCGAGCCGGATCAGACCGAGTATTACGAGAACAGCTTCCTGCTCGACCTGTCGGCGCTCAACTGGGCCAACATCGAGCCCTGGGCGAAGCAGGCCTGGAGCTACAAGGGCAAACCCTACGGCTTGCCGCTCGAGGCATGGACGGTCGAGCTTTATTACAACAAGAAGCTGATGAGCGACCTCGGCGTCACGGTTCCGGAGAACCTGCAGCTCTCCGGCGACGCCTTCCTCGACATGGTGAAGAAAGCCAAGGCGAAAGGCATCGTGCCGATGGCGCTCGGCAGTGGCGACCGGCCGTTCACCGGCGCGCATCTCACTCACGAGGCGCTGCTGCAAAAACTCGGACTCGAGGATTACGGCAAGCTGCTCACCGGCAAGCTGCCGTGGACTGATCCGCGCGTGGTCGACACGCTCAAATGGGTGCGCGGCCTGGTCGACGCCGGCCTGCTGCCGACGACGTTCACGTCGCTCAAGCTCGGCGAGGCGCACATCTACTTCCACACCAAGCCGGGCGCGCTCACCTTCCTCAATGGCAGCTGGTACACCAGCCGCGCCTTCAATGCGCCGGACCAGGGCGGTCAGCCGGTCGGCTTCCCGCTCGGGATCATGAAGTATCCCGCCGTGCCGGGCGCTGCATGTCCCGAATGCCGCAGCATCGCGGTCGGCGGCTCCTACGTGATCAATGCCGAGACCAAGCACGCCAAGGAAGCCGTCGCGTTCCTCAATACGTTTGCGACGCCGGAGATGGGCAACAAGTGGCTCGATCGCGTGATGGTGCAGACCGGCATCAAGAGCGATCCGTCCAAGATCAGCGGGCCGAACGCCGATTATTTCAAGATGCTCGAAGCCAGCAATCGCGGCTCGAAGTATTATTTCGGCATTCCGATCCAGGTGATGCAGGGCAAGCCGAAGGAAGTGTTCACGCAGGTCATCAACATGGCGTTCCCGGCCGGCACGATCGATGTCGATGGCGTCGTGAAGCAGATGGGCACGGCCTACTGACCGTTCTGTGAAAGCTGAAGTCCGGCGATCCCGCCCGAAAGGGCGGGATCGTTCTTGGGGTGTTGGGGCTGCGTCCGCATGGCGTCAGATACCTCTTCGATGCGCGACGACGGCCTGCGCCGGCCGTGGGGCGCAATCGTCGCGTTCCTGCTGCCGGCGCTGACGATCTACGTCGCGTTCACCGCCTACCCGGTGGTGCGCACCTTGTGGAACAGCGCGCACAAGGTGCTGCCGCGGCGCGAAGTCTTCGTTGGACTGGAAAACTATGTTGCGCTCGCGCAGGACGAGATCTTCTGGCGCTCGGTGCGCAACACCATCACCTGGGCCTCGATCTCGCCGCTCGCCGAAGTCTCGGTCGCGCTGATCCTCGCGCTCGCGCTCTACGCCAAGGTGCCGGGCGCGCGCTTCTTCCGCATCGCGTGGTTCACGCCGGTGCTGATGTCCTACATCGTGGTCGGCATCCTGTGGGTCTGGATCTATAATTTCGACTGGGGTCCGGTGAACGCCGCACTGCGCGCCGTCGGGCTCGGCG
>DATEKY010000343.1:0-4719 GCA_035277225.1 Xanthobacteraceae bacterium | reverse complement strand
CGGTGCGCGAGGAACGCACGGCCGAGCAGCGCAAGCCGGACACGCCGGCGCAGAAACGCCCGATGACGGCCGCGACCGCCTCGCTGATCGGCCCGCTCGTCGCCGAGCCGCGCGCCCGCACGTTGTTCGGCCTGCGCAGGCGGTGAACGATGCCGACCGCCAACCTTTTCCTGGTGACGCAGACGCTGCAGCGGCTGATCGATCTCAACGTGCGCGCGCTGCTGATGCGTGAGGGTCTGCCGACCGCGATCACCGTCACGGCGATGCCGCCGGAGCGCGTCGGCTCGGCGACCAACACGATTAACCTTCACCTCTATCACGTGATGGAGGACTCTTATTACAAGAACCGACCGCCGCCCGGCACCGGGCATCCGCCGGTGGCGCGCCAATCCCTCGTGCTGATGCTCTACTACATCCTCACCGCGCATCACGAGGTGAACGAGGTCTTCGACGCCGAGACCCAGCAGCTCCACTTCGGGCTGGCGATGAAGACGATGCACGATCATCCGATCGTCGTCGATGCGCTGAGCATCTCGCCCGACGGGGGACCGGCACAGACCGTGATGGCGCCGGCGCTCACCGGCGGCGGCAACCGGCTCGAGATCACGCTGCGTCCGCTGACGCCGGAAGAGTCGCTCAGCTTCTGGTCGGCGGAGCAGACTTCGACGGCGCGGCTTGCCGCCTACTACGAGGTGAAGACGATCTTCGTCGAGCCGGAGCCGCCGCTCGGCGCCCGCGGAACGATCTTCGACATCGGCCTGTTCGTCAGCGCCGGACAGGCGCCGCGCATCGATCGCGTCAGCGGCCTGATGCAGTTCACGCCGCCGCCCACCTCCGGCCTCGGCCCGCAGGTGATCGAGACGGTGCCGGCGCGCGCCACGCTCGCGCCCGGACTTGCCGTCGCGGTCAATCGCGTGGAGCTGCGCGGCTCGGCGCTCGCGGGCGACGGCCAGCCGGGCAGTGCGATGATCGTGCTGCGTTCCGCTGCGTGGCGTTCACTGACGCCGCCGGTGCGCGCGGTGCGGATCGATCCGGCCATCAACCCGCAATGGGCGGCGCTGCTGAACGAGAGCCGCGGGCGCTTCGACCTGCAGGGCACACTTACGATCGACAGTGGCACCGGGCCGGTGGTGCTCGCGGTGACGCCGGGCATCTATGCGGCGTCGGTCGAGGTGACGCGGCGCCAGCAGACGCAGACCGGCGTCACGCGCACCACCCGGTCGGAGAGCAACCAGATCGCGTTCTCGGTCGGCGCGCGCATCACCACCGCCGATCCGCCCAACGCACCGGGCCGCATCGTGCTGCATGTCGTCAACCTGTTCGACATGCAAGCGGCGGAGCTCGACGTGCAGCTCGCGGTCGACGGCATTCTCTACAACGAGGCAGCGGCGTTCGCGAACAACCCGCCGCAGGATCGCGGCCTGTTCGTGCGCCAGGCCGGCGCGCTCGAATTCCATCCCTTGTTCGACCCGACGATCGCGGGCGCGCATCCACTGCGGCTCACGATCAACGGCGCGGAATCGCAACCCTTCTGGATCGTCACGCCATGAACCGAGCCGCTGCCCGCAGCAACGTCACGACGCTCGTCAGCGCAGCCGAGCTGGTCGTCTTGCGGGCGCGTACCCGGCTCGAGCGGCGCATCGCCTGGCTCGCAGCCGCCGACGGCGACGATCTGCCGGAGCGCGAGCAGGCCTGGGCGCAGAGCCATTCCGCCGGGGACGACGCGGCGGCGCAGCGGCTCGCGGGAGCGGAGGGGCACGCCTGGTCGCGGCTGGTCGAGCTGTTCCGTCTCTCGCCCGGCGAAGCCGAGTTGCTGCAGCTCGCAGTCGCGGTCGCGGCCGAGCCTGCGCTCGGCCCGCTCATCGCGCGTGCGCAGCAGGCGGACGGCCGCCTGCTGCCGACCGAGCCGCTGGTGAAACGGCTCGCCAATCTCGGCGCCCGTCCGGTGTGGCGGCCGACCGGTCCGCTCGCGCTGTGGGGGCTGGTGCGGCCGGTGCGCTTTGCGCCCGGCGAGCCGCTTTGCTTCGAAGCCGATCCGCGCATCGCCGACTGGATGTTTGGCGCGGTCTCGCTCGACCAGCAGCTCGTGCTCGCGATCGACACGCCGGATGCGGGTCCGCTGCCGCCCGAATGGCCGGTGAAAGAGGCTGCGGCGCGGCTCGAACGTGCGCTCAAGGCCGGCGGCAAGGCACGTCTCGTGGTCGAGGCGCGCGCCGGCGCCGGGCGGCGCCGGTTCGGTGCGACGGTCGCGCAGGAGCTGCAGCGCAAGGCACTGATCGTCGACCCGGCGGTGATGGCGCCGGCCGACTGGGCCGAGAACTTCATGCGCGCGCAGCGCTTCGCGCTCTACACCGACACCGCGCTGGTATGGCGCGAAGGCGCGCCGGCCTGGCCGAACAAGATCCCGCTCGCGCCGATCCAGGTGGTGTGCGTCAACGAAGGCGCCGCGCCGCCGGCCCATGACGGCGTGACAGATCTCGTGCTCGCGCTGCCCGAACCGGGCGTCGCCTCGAAGGCCGCGATCTGGCGCGCGCTCGCGCCGCATCTCGCCACGGCCGACAGCCGCATCGCCACGATGCCCGGACTTTCGCTCGGCGATCTCGAAGAGGCGAGCCGCGCCGCGCCGCGAAGCGCCGAGGAAGCCGGCGCGCATCTGCGCGCGCTCGCCCGCTCGCGCATGCAGGGCGCCGGCCGCGTGGTCGATCCGCAGTTCGTCTGGGGCGATCTGATGGTGCCGTCCGACCTGGAGAAGCAGCTCCGCCGCATCGCGTTCGAGGCGCGCGCACGTCCGACGTTGATGCAGGATGCCGAATCCGCGCGGCTCTTCGCCGGCGCGGCAGGATTGTCGGCGCTGTTCGCAGGACCATCGGGCGTCGGCAAGTCGATGGCGGCGCAGGTGATCGCCCACGATCTCGGCGTCAACCTGCTGATCGTCGATCTCGCCACCACGACCAGCAAATATGTCGGCGAGACCGCGAAGAACCTCACCGCGACCTTCGCACGCGCGCACGCGACCGGCGCGGCGCTGATCTTCGAGGAAGCCGACGCGCTGTTCGCCAAGCGGACCGATGTGAAGGACTCGAACGACCGCCACGCCAATGCCGACACCGGCCACCTGCTGCAGCTGATGGAAGCGCATGACGGCATCGTCATCCTCTCGACCAATCGCCGCGCCAATATCGACCCAGCCTTCATCCGCCGTCTGCGCCACGTGGTGGAATTCGCGCGCCCCGGCCTCGCCGAGCGGCGCAAGCTGTGGGAGCGCATGCTCCACGTGCTTGCCGCCGGGACGCGCGCGCTGCAGGGCCTCGATGCGCTTGCCTCCCGCTACGAGCTGACGCCGGCGCAAATCAAGGGCGCGGTGTTGAGCGCGCGCTACACCGCGCTCGCCGAGACGCGCGACGTCGCGCTCGCCGATCTCGAAGATGGCGCGGCGCGCGAGCTCGCCAAGGAAGGGCGCTCGGCGGCGCCGCGCACCGAGCCGTCCAACCGGCGAAGGATCCTGACCCATGGGTAACGGCGGCAATCCCCTCGCACTGCCGGTGATGCGCGGCGCCATCGTGCAGCTGATCGAAGAGCTCGGCATCGTGCTGCCGAACATCATCCCGTTCCAGTACAACCCGCAGAAGGTGACGCGCAGCTTCAAGCCGTGGAATCCGTTCGAGGTCGATCCCACCAAGCGCGGCGCGCCGGCACCGATGGCGGCACCGTTCGATCCGGAAGAGACCTATCAGTTCACCCTCGAGCTCGACGCGACCGACGACCTCGAAGCCGGCAATCCGCTCGCGCTGATCAGCGGCGTCGCTTCGCGCATCGCCGCGATCCAGAAGCTGGTGATGCCGACGAAGGGCCTGATCGGCGACCTCATCGGCAGCGCCAAGGCGCTCGCCAACAAGCCGCTCGACAAGCAGGCCGAGCGCACGACGGTGCCGGTGGCGCTGCTGATCCTCGGGCTCGGCCTGATCCTGCCGGTGCGCGTCACCTCGATCTCGATCGAGATCACCGAGTTCTCGCCGCTGCTCTTTCCGCACATGGCGAACGTGACGCTCGATCTGCGCGTGCTCACGCCGGAAGCCTTCAAGTGCAAGCTGACGCCCACCACCGAGTTCGCCAAGTCGGCCTACGAGCTGACCCGGCTGCAGGAGGACGGCCTCGCCATCCTCAACTTCACCAACGCGCTGACCGCCGCCGGTTCGATGCTGCCGTCATTGTGAGGGAGCGACCGATGTCCGTGTTCGACGCCAAGAGCCGCTACGTGAAATACGCCAAGGTCGCGTTCACGACCGACCGGCGCGGCCGCACCGTCAGCCACGTCACGCCGGCCGAGGTGCCGCCGCAGAACGAGCTAGGTCTGCACCGCCTGCGCGAGGGCCAGCGGCTCGACCACCTCGCCAATCACTACCTCGGCGACCCGGCCGGTTACTGGCGCATCGCCGAGCTCAACGACGCAATGACCGTGGAATCCGCGCTCGACACGCCGCTCGTCGGCATTCCCTCGAAGACGTGACGCATGGGATTCGGACTGATCATAACCGTTGGCGAAGCCAAGGCGCTCGCGCCCGACACCGTGTTCCAGTGGCTGGTCGAGGCGCGCGTCGAGATGGAGCTGTCGAAGCCGACGCTGTTCGCGCTGCGCTTCGAGGACGACATCTGCGAAGGCAAGCGCGAGATCGCCGACGCGAACATCTTCGCCAAGGACACCCTGGTCGGCCTGTTCGT
>DATEKY010000342.1:0-3527 GCA_035277225.1 Xanthobacteraceae bacterium | reverse complement strand
GCGGGCCAGCATCTGGTCGAGGCTCTCCCAATAGGTCGCCTCGAGCTCTTCCTCGATATGCGGCGCGACCTTCTTGCGGTTGTGATAGTGCACCTGCAGGCCGAAGGCGCGCGCACGCCGCGCGACCGCCTGCCCGATGCGCCCCATGCCGATGATCCCGAGCCGCTTGCCCCAGATGCGATGGCCGAGCATCCAGGTCGGCGTCCAGCCGCCCCACTCGCGGTCGGAGGTGAGGACGACCGAGCCTTCAGCGAGCCGGCGCGGCACCGCGAGGATCAGCGCCATCGTCATGTCGGCAGTATCCTCGGTGAGCACGCCCGGCGTGTTGGTCACCGTAATGCCGCGCTGAAGCGCGCTGGCGACATCGATGTTGTCGACGCCGTTGCCGAAATTCGCAATCAGACGAAGCTTGTCGCCCGACTGGCCGAGCACGGCAGCATCGATCCGGTCGGTGACGGTCGGCACCAGCACATCCGCGACCTTCACGGCCTCGGTGAGCTGCGCCTGCGTCATCGGCTTGTCGTCGAGATTGAGCTGCGCGTCGAACAGTTCGCGCATCCGCGTTTCGACCGTGTCCGGCAGCTTGCGCGTCACGACGACCAGCGGCTTCTTGCCTTTTGCCATGCCTCTTGGCGCTCCGCCTGGCCGGCCCCATGCCAAGAACAGGGCCGAAATCCGCAAATCTTCAGGTCGCATTAACCGCCCCGGCGGAAACTCGCGAGCTTCCGGCGGAACAGCGGTCCCTCTCTACCAGATGGTCCGCGCAAGACAAAGCGGCGGTCGTGACGTGCGGATGCGGCCGTTTCCTCGAGTTTCCCGGCCTGAGATGAGCCCGAGATGACGAGTGACGCGATGCGGGTGTTTCGACT
This sequence comes from Xanthobacteraceae bacterium, assembly GCA_035277225.1. Lineage (GTDB taxonomy): Bacteria > Pseudomonadota > Alphaproteobacteria > Rhizobiales > Xanthobacteraceae > PALSA-894. Next base: position 2,658 of record DATEKY010000342.1, on the reverse strand, counting down.
TGTCGGCGCGATGCTGCTCACGTCCGCGGGGCTCACCGCGGCGGCCGCCCAGACCCCGACCGGGCCGGTCAGCGGCTTGCCGGTGCCGCGCTTCGTCAGCCTGAAATCCGACAAGGTCAACGTGCGTGCGGGTCCCGCGCGCGAGCAGGACGTCGCCTGGGTCTACAGCCGCGCCGCACTCCCGGTCGAGGTCACGGCCGAGTTCGAGAACTGGCGCAAGATCCGCGACTGGGAAGGCGCCGAGGGCTGGGTCTATCACTCGATGCTGTCGGGCCGGCGCACCGCGCTGGTCTCGCCGCAATCAAAGGGCAAGGACGAGCTCATGCTGCTGCGGGCGAAACCCGATGCGGCGAGCGGCGTCACAGCGAAGCTGCAGAACGGCGTGCTCGGCACCGTGAAACAGTGCCGCGACGGCTGGTGCCGTCTCGTCGGCGAGGGCTTCGACGGCTGGATCGAGCAGCCGCGCCTGTGGGGCGTCTATCCGGGCGAGAAGGTGGAATAGCCCAAAAAGCAAATGCCCCGCGCGAGCGGGGCATTGAACGGCGGCGCGCGTCCGGCCTCAGGCCTTCTTCTTCAGCCGCACCACGACATCGACGCGCGCGACCTCGTAACCCGCCGGCGCCGAGGGAAGCTTGTCGAGCAGCACTTCGGCGTTGGGAATGTCGACGAGCTCGTTATCGCCCTCGACGAAGAAGTGGTGATGATCCGAGACGTTGGTGTCGAAGTAGGTCTTCGAGCCGTCGACTGCGACCTGACGCAGCAGCCCCACGTCAGTGAACTGGTGCAGCGCGTTGTAGACCGTCGCGAGCGACACCGGCACCTTGGCCTTGGTGGCCTCTTCGTAGAGCATTTCGGCGGTGAGGTGGCGGTCGCCCTTGGCGAACAGGATCCAGCCCAGCGCCATGCGCTGGCGCGTCGGACGCAAGCCGACCTGGCGCAGCATCGCCTTCACGTCATGCCACGGACAGCCGGTCAGCTCGGTACGCGCCTGCGCGCTCTTGGCCGAAGGCGCCACGGCGCGCGGGTCGGAAAACACGGTCGTACGAACTTGAGTCATGCACACTCGTCCTCGCCCCTGGCGGACCGCTCGGGGCCAAGATTCCAAACGATCATCATGGGATCGTCACACGCAGGATCATAGGCAACGGGGCTCGCAGATGCAACTCTGTCGCAGGTAGGGATTGGCTGCCATGCGACCGGTGTTCCGCCATTTGGTCACAACACGCCGCCGACACTTTGCCCCGCCGGACCCGTATGTTAACTAGTCGCGGCCGCCGAGGCCGCAAGGAGAACGAATGGAAACCCGCCGCTCGAGCTTCGAGTATGAGGACTTGCTCGCCTGCGGGCGCGGGGAACTGTTCCACGGAGGCCCGCAACTGCCGCTGCCGCCGATGTTGATGTTCGACCGCATCTCGGAGATAGCCGAAGCTGGCGGCGAATACGGCAAGGGTCTGGTCCGGGCGGTGCTCAATGTGCGCCCCGATCTCTGGTTTTTCCCCTGTCATTTCAAGGGCGACCCGGTGATGCCGGGGTGCCTCGGGCTCGATGCGCTGTGGCAGATGGTCGGTTTCTTCCTCGGATGGTCGGGTTCCCAGGGCCGCGGCCGCGCGATCGGCACGGGCGAGATCAAGCTCGCCGGACAGGTGCTGCCGACGGTGAAGGAGCTGATTTACGGGATCGACATCAAGCGCGTGATGCGTTCCAAGCTCGTGCTCGGGATCGCCGACGGCTGGCTCAAGGCGGACGGCGAGGTCGTCTATCGCGTCAGCGACCTGAAGGTCGCATTGTTCAAGGACAAGGCGCCGCAAACGGCCGGGGCCTGACAAGCGGGCGGCGAGGTCCCACATAGGCGAGGCGCGAAGATGCGCAGGCGCAAGATGCGGACGAGGCAATCATGAAACGGGTCGTCGTCACCGGGATGGGCATCGTCTCGTCCATCGGCAACAACACCCAGGAGGTGCTCGCGGGACTGCGCGAGGCGAAGTCGGGGATCTCGCGCGCCGACAAATACGCCGAGCTCGGCTTCCGCTGTCAGGTGCACGGCGCGCCCTCGCTCGATCCGTCCGAGATGGTCGACCGCCGCGCGATGCGCTTCCACGCCGTCGGCACGGGATGGAACCACGTCGCGATGGATCAGGCGATCCGCGACGCAGGCCTTGAAGACAAGGATATCTCGAACGAGCGCACCGGGATCATCATGGGCTCGGGCGGACCTTCGGCGCGCACCATCGTGGAGGCGGCCGACACCGCGCGCACCAAGGGGCCGAAGCGGGTCGGCCCGTTCGCGGTGCCAAAGGCGATGTCGTCCACCGCGTCCGCGACGCTCGCCACCTGGTTCAAGATCAAGGGCGTCAACTATTCGATCTCGTCGGCCTGCGCGACCTCGAACCACTGCATCGGCAATGCGGCCGAGATGATCCAGTGGGGCAAGCAGGACATGGTGTTCGCCGGCGGCTGCGAAGAGCTCGACTGGACGCTCTCGGTGCTGTTCGACGCGATGGGCGCGATGTCGACGGGCTACAATCAAACGCCCGAGAAGGCATCCCGCGCCTACGACAAGGACCGCGACGGCTTCGTGATCGCGGGCGGCGCCGGCGTGCTGGTGCTGGAAGAGCTCGAGCACGCGAAAGCGCGCGGCGCGAAGATCTATGCCGAGAT
>DATEKY010000341.1:0-2426 GCA_035277225.1 Xanthobacteraceae bacterium | reverse complement strand
CACCGCGCTGCGTTCAGTCAACGTGCGTCGCGACTACTGATTGCCGCTGCCGCCCTTGCCACCGGTGCCGGTCGTGCCGCGGCCGGTGCCCTTGTTGTTCATGTTGCCGGTCGAGTTGTTGGCGCCGGCCGGCATCTGGGTGTCTTTCGTCTTCATCTTGCCCTGCTCGGCGTTGCCGCTGCCGGCCGCCTTCACATTCGCGCCGGTGCCGGCGGTGTCGCGCGCCGATCCGGTCTCGGCGCCCTGTGCGGTCGGCGCCTTCGGGTTCTGCACCGCCTTGGAGCCGCTCGGAGCCGGAGCGCGCGCGCCCTGCGCCGGAGCCGACTTGGTCTCGCCCGGCTGCGCCTTCACGGCCGCCGGCGGATTGGCGTCCGACCCCTTCGGACCTTCGCCGCCGCCACCACCGGCCTGCGCCATCGCAAGCCCGCAGCTACCGGCGAGCAGCGCCGCGGCGAGAGTCAATTTCGTTGCCTTCACCATGGGAGTCTCCTCTACGCGCCGATGCGGCGCCCGCGACGAGAACGCGGCGTTCTTATGGTTGTTCCCGTTCCGGATGAACCCTTGTTCCGACAGGTTCCTTGCGCGGTTCCCTCGCGCCGCTATACCGAGCAGGTTCCTTGCGGAGATTTCAATGGACGTGCGTGACGCAATTGCGAGCCGATATTCCTGCCGCGCGTTTCTTTCCCGGCCGGTGAGCGAGGAAATCGTTCGCGACATCGTCGCGCGCGCGGCGCGCGCGCCCTCCGGCGGCAACCTGCAGCCGTGGATCGTGCATGCGATCGCGGGCGCGCGGCTGGAGGAATTGAAGGCGCTGTTGCGTCCGCGCTTCGCGAAGGAACTGCCCCGCGGCGAGGGCGCCGAATACCACGTCTATCCGCCCGAGTTGAAGGAGCCCTATTACGGCCGCCGCGCGCGCGTCGGCAATCAGCTCTACGAGTCGCTCGGCATTCCGCGCGAGGACCGTCCGGCGCGCTATCGCCAGTTCTCGCGCAACTACCTGTTCTACGATGCGCCGGTCGGCATCTTCGTCTCGATCGACCGCACCATGGGTCCGCCGCAATGGTCCGACGTCGGCGGCTTCATCCAGAACATCATGCTGCTCGCGCGCGCGCACGGCCTGCACACCTGTCCGCAGGAAGCCTGGACCAACTGGCACAAGACGCTGATCCCGTTTCTGCAGATTCCGCCCGAGCACATCCTGTTCTGCGGCATCGCGCTCGGCTACGCCGACGATGAGACGCCGATCAACCGCTGGCGCTCGGAGCGCGAGCCGCTCGATGTCATCGCGCGGTTCGAGGGGTTTTAAGCAAACCTGTCGAAGCATTCACGAACGTTGCGGGATTTTAAGCCGCACTGTTGACACCGTCGCGTTTTAGGCGCTGTGCCAACTGAGGATTGCCGAGGGGCTTATGGGCTTGCGCGCGCTTCTGCTCGGACTTGCGGTCGGCTGCGCCGTTGCCCAGACGGCGGCGGCGGCCGAACGAAATCGCTGCCTGACGCCGGACGAGCGCCGCGCGGTGCTTGCGGCGCGCAAGGCGGTGCCGCTCGCCCGCGCCCTGCACGAGGTCAAGGCCAGGGTCGCCGGGGAGGTGGTCAAAGCCCGGCTTTGCCGACAGGATAAGGGCCTCGTCTACGTGCTGACAGTGCTCGCCCGCAGTGGCAAGGTGGTGCAGGCACGAGTCGATGCCGCCGACGGCAACTGGCTCGGGGGAAGCTGACATGCGCCTGCTTGTGGTCGAGGATGATCCCGACCTGAACCGCCAGCTCGCGACCGCGCTGACCGATGCCGGCTACGTGGTCGACCGCGCCTTCGACGGCGAGGAAGGCCATTATCTCGGCGAGACCGAGCCGTATGATGCGGTCATCCTCGACATCGGCCTGCCCAAGATGGACGGCATCTCGGTGATCGAGGCGTGGCGCCGCGCCGGGCGCGCGATGCCGGTGCTGATGCTCACCGCGCGCGACCGCTGGAGCGACAAGGTGCAGGGCTTCGACGCAGGCGCCGACGATTATGTCGCCAAGCCGTTTCACCTAGAGGAAGTGCTGGCGCGCGTGCGCGCGCTGCTGCGCCGCTCGGTCGGGCACGCCAAGAGCGAGTTCGTCTGCGGCCCGGTGCGGCTCGACTCGCGCACCGGCCGCGTCAGCGTCGACGGCAATCCGGTCAAGCTGACCAGCCACGAATACCGGCTGCTCTCCTACCTGATGCATCACACCGGCCGCGTGGTCTCGCGCACCGAACTGGTCGAGCATTTGTACGATCAGGACTTCGACCGCGACAGCAACACCATCGAGGTGTTCGTCGGCCGCATCCGCAAGAAGCTCGGCGTCGACGTGATCCAGACCGTGCGCGGGCTAGGCTACCTGCTGACGCCGCCGAACCCGTGATGCCCGATGCGGGTTAATTCGCTCGCGCTGCGCCTGTTCGT
>DATEKY010000340.1:0-2361 GCA_035277225.1 Xanthobacteraceae bacterium | reverse complement strand
GCCATCGCGCAGCACGGCGGCGATCGCGTCGAACGCTGCGTCGGCCGCCGCGTGCAAATCACGATAGAGCGGCGTCGGCGCGCCGAGCGCGAAGCTGCGCAGCACCTGTCCTGGATAGTCCCAGAATGCCGCGCTGATCTCGGCGAACACGACGTCGCCCTCCTGGACACGCCGCGTGGACGGAAACTGCGTCGGCACCGCGATCTGCGGATCCCGCATCGGCGTGACGCCGAAATAATGAATCACATGGGTGCCGCCGAACTTCAGATAGGCGCGCTCGACCAGGTCGCCGAGCTCGCGTTCGGTGAGGCCTGCGCGCAGCCCGTCGCGCAGCGCCGTCATGCCGAGGTCGGAGAAGTGCGCGCCGATGCGCAGCCAGTCGAGCTCTTCGGCCGACTTGATCATGCGCAGCCGCACGTAAGGCTTGTTCAGGCTCGCGACCGCGCCGAATGCGGCGGTCAGCGCCGCATGCTGTTCGGCGCTCACCGGGCCGAGCATCGCGACCTTTCGCGCGCCGCGCCGCTTCAGCTCGCCGATCGCTTCACCGATCGACGACTGCCCGCCCCACGCGACCTCCGCGTCCGCCGCCAGCCTGCGCGCGAGCGGTACGTGATTGTGGTACTGCACGAACAGCGCGTCACGCTCGTTCGGCGCGAGGACGCCGACCGCTTCCGCCGTGACCGGCCAGCCGGTCAGCCATTGCACCGCCGAGCCGAAGCGGTTGGCGCCGCAGAATACGAGGTGATCGCAGCCAGCCTCGCCGAGCAGCGCCTCCACGGCGACCCGCCGCCGCGCCATCTCTTCCCTGGAGAAGCGCGGGTATTCGGCCTCGAGGATCGGCCGCAGGTGCTCTGCAATCATTCCAGTCTCTTATGTCAATTCACATGCGCGGCGCGTTTGAACTCCCGCCACGCTCGCGCGTTAGGCAGGTCAAGGCGCGCAGGCGTTCATGAGCAAAAATCATCATTCACTCCGCAATCACAGTGGCGTGATGCCGTCGCGGGCACCATCACGATATTTCGATTCCGCGTCTTGGCTCATCGCTGACACAATCCAATATAACAAGTGGGACGCGGAGCTCGGCTCCGCGTTTTTGCGGGGACGATGATGCCACCTGCCGCCTTGCTCAAGGAAGCCTCCCTGTCTCCTGACCGCGCGCGCTGGATCGAAGCGTTCCGCCGGGTGCGCCACGAGACCGAACGGCGCGCTGCGCCGCTGTCGGCGGAGGATCAGGCGATCCAGTCGATGCCCGACGCGAGCCCGACCAAATGGCACCGCGCGCACACCACCTGGTTTTTCGAGACGTTTCTGATTCAGCCGAATAACATAGATTATGAGGTCTACGACGAGCGCTTCGCCTTCCTGTTCAATTCTTATTATGTCGCCGCCGGTCCGCGCCACGCGCGCCCGAAGCGCGGCTTGATCACGCGGCCGGACGCCGGCGAAGTCGCGGCCTATCGCGCCCATGTCGATGCCGCGGTGGAGGCCCTGATTGCCGGCGCGAGCGCGGCGGCGTTGCCTGAAATCCTGCGCATCCTCGAAATCGGGCTCAATCACGAGGAGCAGCATCAGGAATTGATGCTGACCGATATCTTGCATGCCTTCGCGCAGAACCCGACCGCGCCGGCTTACGACACGAGCTGGCAGCCGCCGCAGGCGGCCACGAAGGCCGGTTACGTCGAACTACCCGAAGGCATCCACACCATCGGCCACCAGACCGACAGCTATTGCTTCGACAATGAAGGACCGTCACACCGCGTGCTGGTCGGGCCGGTGCGCATCGCGCGCTCGCTCGTCACCAACGGCGAGTGGCTCGATTTCATCACGGACGGCGGCTACGCCAACCCGGCGCTGTGGCTCTCGGACGGCTGGGCCGCGGTGCAGAACGACGGCTGGCAGGCGCCCGGTCACTGGCAGGATCATGATGGCCAGTGGCGCCAGCTCACATTGGCCGGCCTCAAGCCGGTCGATCCGGCCGCGCCGGTGATGCATGTCAGCTACTACGAGGCCGACGCGTTTGCGCGCTGGGCCGGCAAGCATCTGCCGACCGAGCAGGAGTGGGAGGTCGCGGCGCGCCAGGGCGCGCTGAACGACGCCACCGGCATCGTGTGGCAATGGACGCGCTCGAGCTACTCGCCTTATCCGGGCTTCGTCCCGTGCGACGGCGCGCTCGGCGAATACAACGGCAAATTCATGGTCAATCAGATGGTGCTGCGCGGCTCCTCGCTCGCGACGCCGGACGGCCACACCCGCGTCACCTACCGCAACTTCTTCTATCCGCCCGCGCGCTGGCAGTTCAGCGGCCTGCGCCTTGCCGATTACGCCGACCGTTTCGCACTCACGTAAATTCTGAGGACATAA
>DATEKY010000339.1:0-2109 GCA_035277225.1 Xanthobacteraceae bacterium | reverse complement strand
GCTGCGCCGGCTGGTTGAATCCGACAACGCGTCCGATGCGTTCGTGATCGCCTGCTACAGCGATCCGGGGCTGCATGTGTGCCGCGAGGGCACGCCGCGGCCGGTGTTCGGCATCGCGGAGTGCGGCGTGCTGACCGCGCTGGCGCGCGCCGAACGATTCGGAGTCATCGCCATCCTGCAGCGCTCGATCGCGCGCCACATGCGTTATCTGCGGCAGATGGGGCTGATGGACCGGCTCGCGGGCGAGCGGCCGCTGGAACTATCGGTCGCGGAATCCGCCAGCGAAAAGACATTGCCGCGCATGATTGAGGTCGGGCGCGCCCTGAAGGAACAGGACGGCGCGAACGCGATCGTGATGGGCTGTGCCGGCATGGCGCGCCACCGCAAGCCGCTGGAGGACGCGCTCGGCATTCCGGTGATCGATCCGACCCAGGCCGCGGTGACGATGGCGATCGGCGCGGTGCAGCTGGGGCGCTGACCCTCATGGTGAGGAGCGTCGCCATCAGCGCGTTTACGCGCGTCTGCGACGCGCTATGGCGACGCGTCTCGAACCATGGCCCGAAGCGATAGCGGAGCCCTTGGCCATCCTTCGAGACGCGCGGCTGCGCCGCGCTCCTCAGGATGAGGACTGCTACTTCCCCTGCTCGGCCTGCCACTCCTCGTAGCTTTGCCGCACGTGGGTGAATGGCTCGCCGAGCGAGGCGTAGAAATTGCCGTAGAGGCGCGCGAGCGGGCGGTACTGCGTCATGTCGATGCGCATCTTCGCAGTGTCCCACAGGCCTTCGCGCACATGGATGTACACGATCTCACCGATGACCAGCCGCCGCTGTGGGCCGACCTCCAAGGTCGTGTAGTGGCGGCACTCGAGTGCGCCGGGCGCCTCGGCGATGCGCGGGATTTTCACCTTCTCGCTCGGCAGCAAGTTGAGCTTCGCGGCATCGATCTCGCTGACCTCGGACGGGAAGTCGACCGCGCACTGGTTCATCTGCTCACCGAGCGCCTCGTCCACCAGGTTCACCACGAACGCGTTGCGTTCGCGGATATGCGCTGATGTGTCCTTCAGCCCGCCATCGGTCTTTGCCTGCAGGCCGAGCACGCAGAGCGGCGGATGCTCGCTGAACACGTTGAAGAACGAGAACGGCGCGGCGTTGACGACGCCGGTTGGGCCGACAGTGGTTACGAGCGCAATCGGCCGTGGGATCACCAGGCTGATGAGCAGCTTGTAGCGGTCGCGCTGCGCCATCGTGTCGGGATCGTAGGAGATAAAGTTGGGCATGGCACTCACTTCGGCAGCGTAACGCCGGTCTGGCTGGTGATGCGCCCGTAATGCTCGATGCGGCGGTGGCGGGCGAAGTCGAAGATCGTCTCCTTGTTGAATTTGGTGTCGTCGAGGTCGATGTCGGCGACCACCAGCTCGTCGTCGTCGGTCTTCGCCACCGCGATGATCTCGCCGTCCGGATTGACGATGCAGCTGCCGCCGAACAGCGGGTGGCCGTCCTCGACGCCGGATTTCGCTGTCGCGATCACGAAGGTCGAGTTCTGGTAGGCGCCGGCCTGCACCGAGAGGTTATGGTGGAACAGGCGCTTCTCCGGGCCTTCCGCGGCCTTCTGCGAATTCACCGACGGCGTGTTGTAGCCCAGCACGACCAGCTCGACGCCCTGCAGGCCCATGACCCGATAGGTCTCCGGCCAGCGGCGGTCGTTGCAGATCGCCATGCCGACGATGCCGTCCATGGCGCGCCACACCGGGAAGCCGAGATCGCCCGGCTCGAAGTAGCGCTTCTCCAGATGCTGGAATGCACGTTCGTTGTCGAACTCGGAATGGCCGGGCAGGTGCACTTTCCGGTACTTGCCGACGATCATGCCGTCGCGGTCCACCAGAATGGCCGTGTTGAAATGGTGACCGTCGGGGGTGAGCTCCGCGTAGCCGAGATAGAAGCCGATCCTGTATTGCGCCGCCTTCTCGAACAGCGGGCGGGTCGCGGCGTTCGGCATCTCGCGCTCGAACCACGAGTCCACCTCGGCCTGGTCGGTCATGTACCAGCGCGGAAAGAAGGTGGTGAGCGCCAGCTCGGTGAACACCACGAAGTTCACGCCCTTGGCGTGGGC
>DATEKY010000338.1:0-3011 GCA_035277225.1 Xanthobacteraceae bacterium | reverse complement strand
GCGCCGCACGCAGAGCCTGCTGATCGTCTCGACCAACGGCGCCGGCTACGACACCGTGAATCTCAAGGCCTGCACCGAAGCCGGCGTGCTCTGCCTCAACCAGGCGGGCGGCAACAAGGAGGCGGTCGCCGAGCATGCGCTGGCGATGATGCTGTCGCTCTCGAAGCGCATCGTCGAGGCCGACCGCGCGATCCGCCGCGAGATTTTGGACCGCAACATCTTCATGGGGCACGACCTGTTCGGCCAGACGGTCGGCATCGTCGGTCTCGGCAATGTCGGCAAGCGCCTCGCCGAGCTCTGCCGCGGCCTGTTCCGCATGCGTGTGCTGTCCTACGACCCGTACGTCGCGGGGGACGTGATGACCAAGCTCGGCGTCGAGAAGGTCGACCTGGATACCTTGATGCGCGAATCGGACTTCGTCTCGATCAACTGCCCGCTAACCGACGAGAGCCGCGGGATGATCGGCGAGAAACAGTATGCGCTGATGAAGCCGAACGCCTATTTCATCACCACGGCGCGCGGCAACATCCATGACGAGGTGGCGCTGGAGGCGGCGTTGCGCGCCAAAAAAATTGCAGGCGCCGGCCTCGACGTGTGGGAGAAGGAGCCGCCGCCGCTAGATCACCCGCTGCTGAAATACGACAACGTGATGGTGAGCCCGCACACCGCCGGCGTCACGCACGAGGCGCGTGCCAACATGGGCCGCATCGCCGCCGAGCAGATGCTCGCCGCGCTCGACGGCAGGCCGGTCGCGCGCGTGCTCAACCCCGAGGTCTGGCCACGCTATGCGGCGCGCTTCAAGGAGACGTTCGGCATGGAGCCGCAAGGCCCGATTGCGACGGGCGGCTGAACGCTGTGTCTGCCGGGACCAGCGCCAGCATCGAGTCGAGAGCCTCGTGGGTGGTCGTGTGCATCTCGCTCGCGATCCTTTCGATCGCGTTCGGCGGCCCATGGATCGCGATCGTATCGCTGAAGGCGATCGCGGCGGAAACCGGCGGCGCGCGCTCGGTCCCGTCGTTTGCGTCTTCGTTGGCCTGGTTCGGCGCGGGGCTCGGCGGCATCGGCATGGGCTGGCTGGCCGACCGCTACGGCGTGCGCTGGACCGTGATGATCGGCTCGTCGATGATCGCAGTCGGCTTTGCGGTCTCGGTCTACGGCCAGGAACTGCTCGGCAAGGCCCTCGCGCTATACGTCGGGCACGGGGTGTTCATCGGTCTGGTCGGCAACGCGGGACTGAACGCGCCGCTTTACGTTTATGTCAGCCGCTGGTTCGACCGGCGCCGCGGCTCCGCGCTAGCGCTGCTCGCGGGCGGGCAATACATCGCGGGCGCGACCTGGCCGCCGATCCTGGAGCGGATCATCGACGGCTATGGCTGGCGGCAGACCATGCTGATGTTCGCGCTGTTTCAAGTCGCGATCATCGTGCCGCTGGCCTTCGTGTTCCTCAAGCGTCCGCCCGAAGTGGCGCCGCCTGCGGTCGCAACGAGCAGCGGTGCCGAGAAGCCGACCGTGCTCGGCTGGCCGCCGAATCTCGTGTTCGGCCTGCTGATGGTCGCGGCCTATTGCTGCTGCGTGCCGATGTCGATGCCGCAGGGCCACCTCGTCGCGCTGTGCACCGACCTCGGCATCCTGCCCTCGCACGGCGCCGCGATGCTCTCGGTGCTGCTCGGCACCGCCTTCTTCAGCCGCCAGGCCTGGGGCTGGATCTCCGATCGCATCGGCGGGTTGATGACGGTGCTGATCGGATCGGCCTGGCAATTCCTCTCGGTCGTTGCGCTCACGCTGACGCAGGACGAGATCGGACTGTTCACCGTCTCGGCGCTGTTCGGGCTCGGCTTTGCGGGGATCATCCCGGCCTATGCGCTGACCGCGCGCGAGCTGTTTCCCGCGCGCGAGGCCGGCTGGCGCATTCCGCTGCTGCTGTTCTGCAGCGGCGCCGGCATGGCGTCGGGCAGCTGGCTCGCGGGCCTGCTGTACGATCACTTCGGCTATTACGCGCCGGCCTTCGCGGCGGGGCTGATGTTCAATGCCGTGAACCTGGTGCTGATCGGCACGCTGGTCTGGCGGCGCTCCAGCCCGGGCGGACTGCGGCCGGCGATGGCGTAAGATAGCCGCATGGCAACACGGCTCGGCGAACTGCGCCGCATCGCGCCCGACACGATCGCCTCGGCGACGCTCGCCGTCGACACGAGAGGCGCGGCCTTCACCGAGATCACGCGCGAGGTCGCGGCGTTCCTGCGCGAGGCGAACGCCGCCGACGGCGTACTGCTCGCCTATCTGCGCCTCACCTCGGCGTCACTGGTGATCCAGGAGAACGCCGATCCCGACGTGCAGACCGATCTTGCCACCGCGCTCGATCGCCTCGCGCCGGCGAATGCCGGCTGGGTGCACGATACCGAAGGGCCGGACGACATGCCGGCGCATGTGAAGGCCATGCTCAACGGTGTGTCGCTGCACGTGCCGGTGATCGGCGGCAAGCTCGCGCTCGGCACATGGCAGGGAATTTATCTCGCCGAACACCGCGCGCGGCCGCACCGGCGCGAGGTGTTGCTGCAGTATGTTGGCGGTATCAGGTTACCCTAATTGTCTTGTAATCTACAGGAAAAACACAAGACTCCGACAGGACCCGCGCAGGTCAGCCTCGGGCTCCTTCGCCCGCCGCCGTCTCGGACCTGCCGATTCACAAATCAAGCGAAACGTGTGACCGCCTCTGCTTGATGCGCGATGTGCAGCGCCTGCGCCGAGCTGCCAGGACCGTGGCTCGCATAGGCAAGGACGCAGAACACCATCGCGATCACGGCAGCGCCGCGCGCGAAACGCAGCCACATCTCGGTCAGCGCGGATTGCGCCATGCGCTGTCCGGCCTCGCCGCGCGGGCGCGCGTGCGCCGGCAGGGAGCGCCAGAGCCTCTGCAGCACCGCACCGTCGCTCAGGCTGCGCACCTTCGCGATCAGCACCAGCGCGAAGACCAGCGCGACATTCGCCCCCACCAGGAAGGCGGTGGACGCGTC
>DATEKY010000337.1:0-16959 GCA_035277225.1 Xanthobacteraceae bacterium | reverse complement strand
GGGATGGGCATCGTCGGGGGGGTGCACGCCCTCTTCGATCACGCAACCTACAGGCCCGACCCCGGCTTCACCGGGGTGGATCACATCACGGTCGAAGTGACCGATCAGGGAGATTTCGGGCTCGGTGCCGAAATCGGCAGCCTGAAGACGACGGCGACTTTCGATATCGAGGTCTTCGACCACAAGACTGGAACGAGCGGCGACGATAGCTTCACGGCCGCGGGCTATCAGAAGATCGACGGCGGCGCCGGCAAGGACACGATCACGTTCGATTTCGCGCTGACCCAGGCGATCGTGACCTACAGCGACAACACGGTGACGATCGAAGGCCCCGGCGGCACGAAGACCGTGCTCACCGGTTTTGAGAAATTCGTGTTCAACGACGGCACCGTCGACAATGCCGACGGCAGCCCGCTGGTCGACGACCTCTTCTATTACACCCGCAATCACGACGTCTGGGCCGCGCACGTCGACCCCGACAAGCACTACGCCGAATTCGGCTGGCACGAGGGACGCAATCCGAACGCCTTCTTCGACACCAACGGCTACCTGTCGACCTACACCGACGTGAAGGCCGCCGGCGTGAACCCGCTGCAGCACTATGACGAGTTCGGCTGGAAGGAAGGGCGCGATCCGTCAACCGCGTTCGACACGGGAGACTATTTCGCGGCGTACGCGGACGTGAACGCCGCCCATGTCGACCCGCTCGCGCATTTCCTGCAGTTCGGCGAGCAGGAAGGGCGGCACGCGTTCAACGACGGTGCATGGGGATAGGAGGGTCCCGCATGCTTGCAATCTCGCCGACCACCCTCGGGATCGGCGCATCTGCCACGGCAGATCGTCGACCATTTTCCATGATGCTTGCAGTCGCGGCTTTCTCGAAATGGCCGCGGCCGTGGCGGCGACGGGCGACGCCGCGACCCGATGTGGCGCGCGGCTAAACCAGCAGATCGTAGCTTGTGTCGAGCACGGAGCCTTGTCCGGCCGGGAGGCCGCGCTGGTCGATCCGGTCGAGGCCCCACGGCGGATTCGCCTGGCCGGTGTCGTAGCGCGTGTCGGCCCATATCACCTGCGTGAAGTGGCCGACTGTGCCCCCGGCCGTATCGCCGTTCATGCCACCCGACTCCCCGCTGTAGATCAGCCCGCTTTCGTACTCCGACTGCTGCACGGCCGGGGGAATCGAGCGCACGCTGCCGTCGCCGAACGTCCCGGTCGCGGCATTCAGCACCTTGATGAGCACCTCCAAATTCTCGCCGCCGCTGTCACGGTTGAACGGGTCGATGACGAGATCGGTCACGCTGGCGCGTTGCGTGCCGGCGACCATCCCGGACGCCTCGAGGTCGCCGACAGCGACCGTGATGCCACCGCGGAACTGAGCACCAAAAGGCTGGACATCGGTGTTGAGCGAGCCTGACTTTCTCCACAGGACGAAGTCATTGCCGTCGGTATCGCCGTCAAATGTCGTCCGGCCTCCGATCAGGACATCGTCACCTGCGCCGCCCCATATTCCACCCTCCGTCCCGATCAGCAGACGGCCCTGCGTGTCGAACCCGGGTTCGGACGGGCGGTCAAAAGTGACGACAAAGCCGTCGAGCTGCCGCTCTTCCGCGCTTTCACCACCGGCATCGCCCTCCCTCGTCTGGAAGGCGAAGGAGTCGCCGGCGGCGCTATCGCTTCTGAGCATGACCTTCGTAAAATTCATCAAGTTCGATTGCTCGCCTGCGGCTGTATTGCCCGCGAGCGTCGAATTCCGGAGAACGAGAGGCATGGCAGCTCTCCTCTGGCGTTTGCGTGGAAGCTCTCGCTCCCGGTCCCGGGACCGCGACTATCGCGGCCCGCATGACAGTGGGTCGCGTGCAGGGCGGGAGCCGTTCGCGGCCGAGCGTCAAATTGGGATGGGAGTGCACTGAGTGTGCACTTTCAGCGTAATCGGCGTGCGCGCCGCGCTTCGCCGACCGGAGAGCGCGAGGAGGCGAACTCTCTCCCGCGGCCTCAAGCGGTCGTTTGACCCGTACGGGCGACAAGATATCGTATTGATCTTGTCACCGTGACCCGATCAATGTGAGCAGTGTCACCACTGCCTTGTAGCCACCGCCAATGACGCCGCAGCAGGTAGCACTGATCCACGACAGCTTTGCCGAGATCGCGCTTCACTCCGATCAGGTTGCCCGAGCATTCTTCGATCGCCTGTTCGAAACGGCGCCGCATGTCAGCCCTCTTTTTCGCGGGGACATGGCGGAGCAGCGCGTGAAATTCATGGCGACGATGTCGATGCTGGTGAACAGCATCGACAACCTCGAAATCGTTCTGCCGGCAGCAGGCAGGCTCGCGGTGCGCCACGTGGCCTATGGCGTGACCCCCGACCACTATCCGCTTGTCGGGCAGGCCTTGCTATGGACTATTCAGCGGACACTGGGACTGAACTGGACCGGCGAGGTCGCGGCCGCCTGGATCGAAGCTTACGGCATGCTCTCGCGTCACATGATCGGCGAGGCTTACGAGCGGCCGGCGCCAGTCGCGTAGCCTCATGCCGGCTCGCAGCATGGGAGCGAACCACGGACCTGCAATGAGCATCGGGCACGGCAATACGGTCCGGAAATCGCCAATATATAGCCCGCCGTCGAGCGTCGGCGCGTGAAGCGGAAAACCCCTCTTGAGGGTCCCGAAGACGAACAAATTCATCGCGGCAACGCTGCGCGCAACGCCGTGACATCGGACAGCACCGCGTCGCATCCGGCGGCGCGCAAGGCGTCCTCT
Organism: Xanthobacteraceae bacterium; assembly: GCA_035277225.1. GTDB lineage: Bacteria > Pseudomonadota > Alphaproteobacteria > Rhizobiales > Xanthobacteraceae > PALSA-894. The sequence goes on along the minus strand of DATEKY010000337.1, from coordinate 14,202 downwards.
GCGATGCGGCCGGTCAACACGCCGACGGCCGCGATGCCGGCGTTGCGTGCCGCCTCCGCGTCGAACACCGTGTCGCCGACCATGACGCTGCGCTTGCCGGCAGCGTCGATCCGCTCGAGCGCAAGGCGAATGAGATCCGGCGCGGGCTTGCCGCACGCGACGTCGTCGCCGCAGGCGAACGCATCGACCAGGCCGCCGACGCCGGTGATATCCAGATAATGCCGCAGCTCGTCCTTCTGGCAATCGGTGGCGAGCGCGATGCCGCGTCCGCGCCGCTTCAGTTCGTCGAACAGCGCGCGCACGCCGGGAAACGGCTTGACCTGCGGCAGGAATTCGTCGCGATAGCGCGCCCCTTGCTGTTTGATCATGGTCTTCCGGTCGGGCTCGCTCGTGCCGGGCAGCAATTGCGCCAGCATCAGTTTGCCGTCCAGTCCGGTCAGGCGATGCAGCGCGTCGAGCGGGATGTCGTGTCCGAAGGCGAGCAGCGTCTTGCGCCAGCAATGCAGTGTCGGCATCACGGCATCCACCAGCGTGCCTTCGACGTCGAACAGGAACACCTTGGCGCGGGTCCAGTCTTGGGCACTGGTCCAATCCTGCGCCATGACGTCAGGCCCCGTGCCGGGCGCGCAGCAGGAGAGGGTGGACGAGCCACAGCACGAGCAGCCGGGTTTCGTCGAGCGCGGTCTTGACGCGCCGGTCCAGTGCGTGCGCGCTCATTCCTCGGCACCCGCCATGGCATCCGCTCTCCTCGTCTCGTCGGAGACGAAATAGACCGTGATGATGGAAGTTCCCGGGCAATATCGCGCTTAATAAATGTTGTGCTGGAGACGCTGCGCAGGCTGCGGCGGAACGAAAACAAGCGCCCCGCACTTTCCCCGGAACTGCAGCACACCGAGGAAACAGCCGTGAACGTCGCAGACGAACGCAGCCGATCACTCTGGATGGATGTCGAGGTCGAGCCCGCGGCGGGGCCGCTGAAAGCGGACACGCGCGCCGATACCGTGATCATCGGCTCAGGGATCGCCGGTCTGTCCACCGCTTACGAGCTCTCCGGGCAAGGCCGGAACGTGATCGTGCTCGACCGCGGCAAGATCGGCAGCGGCATGACGGCGCGCACCACGGCGCACCTTTCGGCGAACAACGACGATGGCTTCAAGACGTTCATCGACAAGCGTGGCGAGAAGCTCGCGAAGGATTACTATGTCAGTCAAGCTGCGGCGATCGACCGGATTGAAACGATCCAGTCGTCCGAGAACATCGACTGCGATTTCCGCCGCGTTGACGGTTTTCTATTTCCCGGCCCGCAGACCAGCCAGTCGGAAATGAAGGAAGAACACGAGGCGTCGCAGAGAGCCGGGATGCCGGTTCACTATGCGGTGGGCGTCCCGCTGCGCGGACATGAGGACACGCGGTGCCTGCGCTATCCCGACCAGGCGACCTTCCACCCGACCAAATATCTGCAGGGCCTTGCGCGCTGCATCACCGCGCGCGGCGGAAAGCTGTTCGCCGACACCGCGGTGACCGGGGTGGAGGAGAAGCATGGCGCCGTCGAGATTACGACCGAGTCCGGGCGCACCGTCCGTGCCAAACATGCGGTCGTGGAGACCAACTCGCCGATCAATGATCGGGTCGCGCTGCACTCCAAGCAGGCGCCGTACCGCACCTATGCGATGGTGCTGGCGCTGCCGCGCGGCGCGCTGCCCGACGGGCTCTACTGGGACACGCTCGATCCCTATCACTACGTGCGTATCCACCCCGGCAAGGAGCACGACCATCTCATCGTCGGCGGCGCGGACCACAAGAGCGGGGAGGCCGATGACGCTGAATTCCGTTACGAGGCACTGGAAGCCTGGATCCGCAATCTGGTGCCGGCGGCCGGCGGCGTGACGCACCGCTGGTCCGGCCAGGTGATGGACACGGTCGACTATTCGTCGTTCAGCGGGCGCAATCCCGGCAGCACGAATGTCTACGTGCACACCGGGGATTCCGGCCAGGGCATCACCCATGGGGTGGTCGGCAGCCTGATCATCGCGTCCATGATCATGCAGGGCCGCGAGCTGTGGCAGGAGCTTTACGGCCCCGACCGCAAGACCGCGAGCGCGATCGGCACCTTCATCAGCGAGAACATCACCGCGGTGAAGAATTTCGCCGAATACGTCGCGCCGGGCGAGGTTTCCTCCTTCGGCGAGATCGAGCGCGGCAAGGGCGCGATCGTGCGCAGCGGATTGAAGAAGGTTGCGGCCTACCGCGACGAGAACGGAGCCCTGCATGCACACTCGGCGGCATGCACGCATCTCGGCTGTCACCTGCACTGGAATTCGTTCGAGCGCTGCTGGGACTGTCCGTGCCACGGCTCGCAATTCGGGATCGACGGCGCCGTGCTCAATGGCCCGGCGATTCATCCGCTCGAAGCGGTGGACGTCGAGGACAAGGCGATGGCCGATTGATGCCGGCGCGCCTCGCGGCAGCGCGACGCGATGCACTATCTTTTGTTAATGGCGCGGAGATCGTCGGGCCATGCGCTCACCATGCGGGGAACGATTCTGCATCCATGCTGTTCGGTCATTCACACGCTCGCGAGGACACCATGGCCAAAGAGAAAACGCTGCAAGACCTGTTTCACGACACCCTCAAGGACATCTATTTCGCCGAAAAGAAAATCCTGACCGCCCTGCCGAAAATGGCCAAGGCGGCGAACTCCGACGGGCTGCGCGCCGCATTCGAAAAGCACGAAGCCGAGACCGAAAAGCAGGTCGATCGGTTGGAGCAGGTCTTCAAGGTCCTGGGTGAAACACCCAGAGGCAAGACCTGCGACGCCATCATGGGCATCCTCGACGAGGGCAAAGAGGTGATGGACGAGTACAAGGGCATGCCCGCGCTCGATGCCGGTTTGCTGGCGGCCGCGCAGGCGGTCGAGCACTATGAGATTTCGCGCTACGGCACGCTGCGCACATGGGCGTCGGAACTCGGCCTCGATCAGGCGGTCACGCTGCTCGATGCGACGCTTGCCGAGGAGAAGAACACCGACCAGGCGCTGAGCAGGCTCGCCGAGAGCGAGGTCAATCAGCACGCCCAGGCGGCGGAAGCGGCCTAGACCCTCAAGACGCGGCGCCGCGGATGATACGCTGCGCGTCGAGCGGCGCCGCGCTCTTCTGGTCGTTGTCGAAGTAGACGTAGACGTCGTGCCCGCGCGCGCGCCATCGCGCGATCTTCTGCCTCCAGGCCGCAAGCGTCGCGGCGCTGTAATGTCCCTTGTAGCGTCCGCCGGGGCCGTGGCCGCGGATGTAGACGAAGTCCGCCGTGCGCCGCCATGGCGAGGGTGCATCGGCATGATCCGAGATGCAGAGCGCCACGTTGTGCTCGGACAACAGTCGAAAGATGCGCGGTGCGTACCAGCTCGGATGGCGAAACTCGAAGGCGTAGCGCCGCTTCCCGTTAAGCATCTCGAGGAAGGCGGCGAGCCGCTCATAGTTCAACTCGAATTGCGGCGGCAACTGAAACAACACCGGCCCGGCCTTTTCACGCAATAACGACAGCCGGCTTTCCAGGAGCTCTAGACTGTTCTGCGAACGCTCCGACAGCCGCTTCCAGTGCGTGATGAATTTCGAGGCCTTCCAGGCGAAGACGAAGTCCGTCGGTGTCTGGTCGCGCCAGGCCGCGACCGCCTCGACCGTCGGCGTGCGGTAGAACACGCCGTTCAGCTCGGTGGTGCGGAATTGCGTCGCGTAGTACGCGAGCTGGTCCTTGATCTTCACGTCGCGGGGGTAGAACGGCCCTTTCCAGGACGTGTAATGCCAGCCGGATGTACCAATCAGGATGTCGGCCATCTGCGGGTAGACTCTGCAGCGCTGCCTTGGTTCCGGCTATGCGGCCTTTACGGACGGCGTTTCGATATCCAGATCGAGCGGGCCCCGAAGCCGCCGACATTCCTCCTGGCGGCATCCATCAACGACCGGCCATCTCATGCCAGCGCAATACGCATTGTTCCCGGATAGCCGGCGGCCTGAAGGCCTGCGCTATCGGCCCGACTTCGTCACCGGCGACGAAGAGCGCGAGCTGATTGCGCGCTTCGCGTCGCTGCCGCTCGCGCCGTTCCAGTTCGGCGCGTTCGAGGGCAAGCGCCGCGTCGCCTCGTTCGGCTGGCGCTACGATTACTCCGACCAGCAGCTTCACGCGGCCGCGCCTTTCCCGTCCTGGATCCTGCCGGTGGCGCGCCGGGTCGAGGCCTTTGCCTCGCTGCCGGAGGACAGTATCCGGCACGTGCTCTTCACCGAATATCAGGCCGGCGTCGGCATCGGCTGGCACCGCGACAAGGCCGCCTTCGATCTGGTGTTCGGCCTGTCGCTGGCTTCGGCCGGCAAGTTACGCTTCCGCAGGAAGCAGGGGAGCGGCTGGCAACGCTTCACGCTGGATGCCGAGCCGCGCTCGCTCTATCTCATGAGCGGCGAGGCGCGCCGCGAATGGGAGCACAGCATCCCGCCAGTCGAGGCGCTGCGCTACTCGATCACCTTCCGCACCATGACGAGCGGGTAAGCACCGCCGCCCGTTGCAGGGCGCGCAGCGGCCGTAGCGCTCGAACCGCATGAAAGCGCGCAGCGGCGCCCTAGAAGGCATCGCGGACCGCGCGTAGCCGGGCCATTCTCATGGTGAGGCGATGACGCGCGCGGCGGGCTCGCTCCGTTCGCGCAGGCGGCGCTGCAGCGCGCGCGTCGCCGGCTGCTCGAACGCGAGGTAGACCGCGACCGAGGCCGCAAGTGCGAACAGCGCCTGCGCGGCCAGATAGGTCCACGGTGCGGCCGCGATGTCGAGGCGCAGATACGCGACGAGCGCGGTGAGCGCGAGGATCGCGAGCCAGTGCACCAGATAGATCGAGTAGGACGCGTCGCCGAGAAACACGAGCGCGCGCGCGAGCGGTCCGGGCTCGCGCGGCCCGCCAAGCACCGCGCCGGCGACGATTGCGGCCGCCGGCAGCCCCCACAGCACGAGCCTTGGCCAGCCGCCCGCCAGCGTTCCGAGCGCGAGCGTGGCGAAGCCAGCGATGACCAGCATCGCAGCCGCGCCGCGCGGCAGCCGCGCGCCTTCGCGCCACGCGAGCGCGATCAGCATGCCGAAGCAGAATTCCAGGATCACCGGATCGCACCAGAACGCGAACGGCTGCGGCAGCGCAAAGGCACGCCCGGCGATCGCCAGCGCGAGGAACAGTGCGGTGACGGCGAACACGGCATTGCGCCGCGTCAGCGTGAGCGCCAGCGCAAACACCAGATAGAAGAACATCTCGTAATTGAGCGTCCAGCCCAGCATGTGCACCGGCAGTATCAGGCTGTCCGGACGCGGCCACGGCAGGAATACAAGCGACGCGGCGAGCGTCTGCCAGGTCAGTTGCTCGAGCGCGCCGGCATAGCGAAACAGCACGAAGCAGACGAGCGCCGCGGCGGTCGCCGCCCAATAGAGCGGGACGATGCGGGCGAGCCGGCGCGTGAAGAAATGGCCGGGCGCGCCGGCGCGCGCGAACAGCACGTCGGAGGCGTAGACCATGATGAAGCCGGAAATCACGAAGAACAGATCGACGCCGGCGGCACCCAGCGAGAAGTCCGGCAGCGGATTGCGGGCCCCGAGCCGGGTCGCGCCCTCATGGGCGACATGCAGCGCGACGACGCCGAGCGCCGCGACCGCGCGCAGCATCTGGATCGAAGCGACCGGACGGGATGAGCGCTCCGACGTCGTCATGACTGCCCTCGGCAAATGCTGCCATGCCGGGGGGGAGGGCAGCAAGCGCGGGCGTCGTCACGGAAAAGGCCCCGGCTTGCGCCGAGGCCTTTCGGTTGCGGGGATACCCGCGGTGGGCGCGTCAGCGCCGGATCAGCGCGTCAGCGCCAGAACAGCGCAAGCAGAATGATGATCGGCAGCGGAATGCCGAGCAACCAGAGTAGTGCGCCTCTGCCAAAACCCATGTTCAGTCTCCTGTGTTTCGCTGGACAGAAGACTCCGAAACCCGGAGGTGGTTCCGGACGGCGCCGAAAAGTGCCCTGCCGGTTTTTGCGGGAACGAAAACCCCGCGCGTGCGTCTTAGGCTCAAGTGACCTGTCGGGCGGACGTACCCCGCAGGCCGACAGGAGACCCCGCGCGTTAGCCGGGGTCTTTTTTCTGGAGGCCGCCTCGTGCCGAAAGACCGCGGCAAGGAGCAGACGCTTCCCGCCACGCAAGGCGAGAAGGAAAAGCCTGCGAAGCCGGACAAGGACAGCAAGGCGCAGAACACCGCCGACCGGCCCTGAACAATCTGTCGCTCTCGCCGCGCGTGATTGCCCGAGCGTCGTGTTCCCCCGGGAACCGACGTCTCGCGCCGGCATTGTGCAGGCAGGAGCTGCGTCATGAGCGTTCACGCATCGCACAAAGGCATCCAGTACACGCTCGAGGAAGTCGCGCCCGGCGAGTGGCAATGGTCGTTCGCGCCGCCGCAAGGGCCGGCCCGGTCAGGCCGTGTGCGCGGCGCGTACCGGTTCGCGCTGACGGTGGTTCGGCGCGGCATCGACGTGTGGCATCTGATGAACCGCGGCGGACAACCGAAAGCCGCGTAACGGACGACAAAGAATTAGCGCTCATCGTGCCGATCGGCGCGCGAAGACCGGTCGTGTCTTTACATCGGCAGTCTGCTTTCTTGCGCGCTGCTCCGGGTTCTCTCGGAACGCAATACCCGGATCGCGATTGACCATACGGGGGTACCGAGAGGGCGCTCGGATGGGCCGCGATTCAGACAGCGCAGATCGATCCGGCCGAGGCAAACGCGCAGACGAGTGCGCCGCGCGCATTGTCGCGCAAACCGAAAAACTCGAACCGTTCGCCGAGCAGTCTGCGCGGCGGCGCGTCGGCAAGGTGATCGGCACCGCCGCGCTGAAACCGAAGTCGCCCAGGCGCAAATGATCCCGGGGCACCAAGACGCAGGCAGCGAGGGCCCGGCATGGCGGGAGGGCGACCGGGTGTTCCTATTGCCGGAACCGGATTGCTGTGACCAAATGTGCGGCAATCATGGCAAGCGCAAGCTACTATCGCACCGAGGCGGCGCGCTGCCGCGAGCTGGCAGCGCACTCGCCGGATGCCGACATGGCGAAGCGCTGGCGCAGCCTCGCGGCGGATTACGATACGCTGGCCGAGGCGCTCGAAGCCTCGCCGGCATTGCCGGCGCAAGGCGCCCCGATGCAGCAGCAGCCGATGCAGCAGCAGCAGGCCAAGACCAAGAACGAGGACGAGGGCGAAGAGTAGCGGCAGCGCGAGTGCGTGGCGGGCGGTCGACCCCTCAATTCACGTCCATCTGCAGCTTCTCCTTCGCGATGATCTCCCCGAATTTGGCCGTCTCCGCGTTGACGAACGCCGCGTACTGCTCCGGCGTCGTATAGTCGGCGATCGCGCCGAGCTCGGCGATGCGCGCCTTCATCTCGGGCTTGTCGAGCAGCACCTTGATCTCGGCGTTGAGCGCATCGAGCACCGGGCGCGCCACGCCTGCGGGCAGGAACACGCCGAACCAGGACGAGACGTCGAACTTGGAAAGCTCCGGCGCGCTCTCGCGCATGGTCGGGATGTCCATCGTCAGGCTGGTGCGGTCCGGCATCGTGGTGGCGAGGCCGGTCAGCTTGCCGCCGCGCACCTGCGGCAGGGTCGGAAACAGGTTGTCGAACAGGATCGGCACCTGTCCGCCGAGCGCGGCGGTGATGGCGGGGCCGGCGCCGCGGAACGGCACGTGCGTCATCTTCAGCCCGGTCAGTTGCAGGAACCAGGCCGCGGTCAGGTGCGGGCTCTGCCCGGTGCCGGAGGTCGCGTAGCTCACGCCCTCGTTCTTCTTGATGTAGTCCATCAGCTCGGCGATCGATTTCACCGGCACCGACGGATGCACCGAGATGATGTTGGAGGTGCGGATCATGTTGCTGACCGGCTGCAACTGCTCGGCCTTGTAGGAGAGGTTGCGGAAGATCGAATAGGCGATCGCGTTCGGCCCGGGATTGCCGACCATGATGGTGTGGCCGTCGGGCTTCTGGCGCACATAGTCGGTCATCGCGATGGTGCCGCCGCCGCCCGACTTGTTCTCCACCACGGTCGAGACGCCCCACGCTGTCTGCAGATGCGCGCCGAGCAGGCGGCCCATCACGTCGGTGGTGCCGCCGGGCGCGGCGGGGATGATGAGGCGCACGGTCTCGCTCGGGCGCCATTGGGCGCGCGCGGGCACGGGCAGGGCGGTTGCGGCAAGGCCCGCGACAACGGCGCGGCGCGACAGGTCGGTCATGTGGCGTTTCCCGGATCTTGTTTTTGGCGCGCGATCATCGCAGGCGCGCGCACGCGCGCGCAAGACACGCGGGAGCGCGTTGTCGAGACGCGCCGCGCGGCGCCGCTTGCGGTCCAGCAGGAAGGACGGCCGCCGGTGAACGAGGCGGCACGAACCGAGGAAGCCGCCGGAAGCAGCCTCGACGCGAATTATGCAAGATGTGCGCGGTCGAATTGAAAAGCGCGCCGACGAGTATTCGTTATGGCGCATGAGAGCGCGTTAACTCAAAGCTCCATCGGCCCTTGAAACGTTACAACGTGGAACTCTACTCTGTGGCAACTGCCATCCAGGCGGTGACGTACCGACGTCATCGTTGTTCGATAAGGGGCAGGCAACCAACCACGTTCGACGCGCAGACCGTTGTGCACGCCTTGGCGCGCGCACGTCCGGGCGAGGAGCTTTGATGGCGTCCGTGACGGACAAGAGTAACGGCGGCTCGTCGCCCCGGCTGCAGGGGCTGGACAGCAATCCGCAAGGCGCGTTCGGCCCGCGGGTGTGGCAGGCGTTTCGCGACACCGTCCGGCACATCTACGACACGGTCTCGCTGCCCGACCCGTCGGAGGAAGCGCGCTTCACCCTTGCCACCCGTACCTATCCGATGCCGCGCTCGATCCTGCTGCGCAATCGGGGCACGGCGTTCACCATGACGCGGCGCCCCGCGCTGATCACGCGCGGTCAGGGCCCCGACCAGCTGCTCATCTTTCTCCAGGTCGAAGGCTTGTGTCATTCCGACTGCGGCGGACGGCGCCTGCGCATCGAGCCGGGCGATGTCGTGATCATGGATTATGCGCGGCCGTTCCGCAGCGTGGTGACCGACTACGAGAACCTGATGATCATCGTTGCGCGCGACAGCGTGCCGGCGGCGCTGCTCGCGCTCGAGCCGCACGGCCTTCTGTTTGCGCGCGAGAGCGGCGCGGCGCGTCTCATCGGCGCCGCGCTGAAGGAGCTTTACGCGCAGGCCGACGACCTGACGATCAACGACGCCGAGGCGGCGATCGAGGGCATCGTGGCGCTGACGACCGCCTGCGCGCGCGCAAGGCTTGCGGGCGATGAGTCGGAGCACGTGACGTCGCGCAGAAAGGCCGCGCTCGACTACATCGACGCGCATCTCGCGGATGCGCAGCTCGGTCCCGACGAAATCGCGGCTGCAGCCAATGTCTCGCGCGCGTCGCTCTACCGGCTGCTGACCGCGGAAGGCGGCATTCGCGCCGTGTTGCTGACGCGCCGGCTCGACCACGCGCTGCGGCTGATGATGGCCGACCACAAGGGCGAGCCCTCGTTGTCGGACATCGCCAGGCGCTGCGGCTTCGGCGGCACCAGCCAGCTCAGCCGCGCGTTTCGCGCGCGCTTCGGCGTGCCGCCGCGGCAGTACCTCGCGCTCGTTCGCGAGCAGGACGCCGACTGGCTCGCCGCACGGATGCTCGCCGACGGCAGCGACCAGGACGCCTTCAAATTGTGGCGTCACCAGGGGGTGAGCAAATCTCCGGCCGACGGAACGTGGCATGCGCCGGTTCGCGCGGCGAGAGAGGCCAAGGGCAGGGGCCGTTGACGTGAGTCGGGCCTGGCTGCGGCAGTAACAGTCTCGGTTTTAGCTGAAATCCGCGCGCTGCTTCCCGTGCGCGTTACGTCTGCTTATTAATTCAGCGCAATAATCCAAATCATCGAACGAAAGTCGCGGTGACCCCGCCATCCATCTGTTGGTCACTGGCAAAACATGTTTTACGAGCCACGTATGAGGCGCGATTTGCGCACCGCAACGCAGATGTCGATGCCTGATTCAAGTCGAGTGAACGATTTGTAATTCTAAACTTCTGGCTCGGCGCAGTTCATGCGCGCTACTATTGCCACCCAAGAAAAAAATAATCAGTCGAGGAGGTTTATCTTCCATCGCTGCGAGCCTCATCGAACTGGAAATGCCCCAGAGGAGAATCCAAGATGAGCACGAACAAGCTTCCCGATGTCACGAGGCGCCGGTTCTTGAGGAATGCGGGTCTCACTCTTGCCGCTGCCGGCTCGGCACCGGCGCTCTCCGCACCGTTCGTTTCGACGGCCCTGGCCGCGGACAAATCCCTGTCGATTGTTCAGTGGGCCCACTTTGTCCCGGAGTACGACACCTGGTTCGACAAGTTCGCCAAGGAGTGGGGCGAACAGAACAAGGTCGCGGTCACGGTCGACCACATCCCGGTGCAGAACGTTCCCGCGCGTGCGGCCGCAGAAGCGTCGGCTCAATCAGGACACGATCTTTTCGGGTTCAACGGCGCCGGCGGCGCGCATCTCTATCGCAGGTTCTTCATCGATCTCGCCGATCTCGTGAAGGAAACGGAAAAGAAGTACGGCGCGGTCTCAACCATCGGCAAGCAGCTCGGCTACAACGCCGATGACGGCACCTGGTCCGCGTTCCCCGATTTCTACATCAACTTCCCGGGCATGTATCGAAAGAGCCTGTGGGACGAGATCGGGATGAAGCCGGACACTTGGGACAATCTGCGCATCGGCGGCGCCAAGCTGAAGGCAAAAGGCCATCCGGTCGGCATCTCGCTCGGGCACAGCAACGACCCGAGCACGACGTGGCGCGGCCTGTTGTGGAGTTACGGCGCCGCCATTCAGGACGAGGCCGGCAAGAAGATCGTACTCAACAGCAAGGAGACGATCGAGGCGACAAAGTACGTTGGCGCGCTCTACAAGGAGGCGATGACCTCGGACGTGCTGTCGTGGAACGATGCGAGCAACAACCAATATCTCGTTTCGGGCGTCGGGTCGTACATCGTCAACCCGATCTCGGCCTATCGCACGTTCCAGAAGTCGAACAAGACGGGCGCCGACGACACGTTCGTCATGGCCCCACCGAAGGGTCCGGCGAAGCAGATCATGGGTGCTGCTTCCGAGTTCTACGGCATCTGGAAATTCGCCAAGAACAAGGAAGCCGCAGTCGCGTTCTTGAAGCACTATCGCGACAACTGGCCGGCAGCCTTCAAGGCGAGCGAGGGATACAACAACCCGTGCTTCGCCAATCTCGTCCCGAAGCCGATGCCGATCCTGTCGAACGACGAGACCTCGACGCCGCACGACAAGCTCGCGATCCTGCAGGACTCGGACAAATGGTCTGCCATCCCGGGCTATCCGGGGCCGGCCACGCCCGCGATGGACGAGATCTACTACGCGTTCATCCTCAACGACATGATGGCAAAGCACGCCACGGGTCAGGCCAGTGCGGAAGACTCGGTCAAGGCGGCCGCGCGGCAATGCGAGGGCATCATGAAGAAGTGGGCCCACAAGGCCTGACGACGATGCCGCCCGGGCCGCGCGTCGATGCGCGGCCCGGGACCATTCCGCACGAGCGAAATCGACTGACGAGGAAAAACAAGAGCAACGCTCCAACAAGGGGAACGTCGGAGCGCAACTGCCCTCATTGAATTCTGGGAGGTTCAATGTCTGCGGTACTGGCCAGGGATATCGTCAAGAAATTCGGCGAGGTCCCCGCCGTCAACGGCATTTCGCTCACCGTACCGGACGGCGAGTTCATGGTGCTGCTCGGGCCATCGGGCTGCGGCAAGACGACGTTCCTGCGGATCATCTGCGGGCTCGAGAAGCAAACGAGCGGCGATCTCCTGATCGGCGGGGATATCGTGAACGACATCCCGCCGCGCGCCCGCGGCGTGGCGATGATGTTCCAGAGCTACGGCCTCTATCCGCACTTCACGGTGCGCAACAACATCGCCTTTCCGCTGCGCACGCAGCGCGTGCCCCGCGATGAGATCGAAAAGAAGGTGCAATGGGCCTCGCAGCTGCTCGGCATCGACCATCTTCTCGACCGGCGGCCACGCCAGCTCTCCGGCGGTGAACGGCAGCGCGTTGCGCTCGCGCGCGCGCTGGTGCGCGAACCGACCGCGCTCCTGCTCGACGAGCCGCTGTCCAATCTCGATGCCAAATTGCGGACCTCGGCGCGCCAGGAGATCAGGAACTTCCAGCAGCGCGTCGGCCTCACCACCATTTACGTGACGCACGACCAGGTCGAGGCGATGGGCATGGGCGACCGCATCGCAGTCATCGATCACGGACAAATTCGCCAGGTAGGAACCCCGATCGAAATCTACAACGATCCCGCCGACCTGTTTGTCGCGACGTTTGTCGGCTCGCCGCCGATGAACATCGTCACCCACAACGGCGGTGGCTATCTCGGCTTCCGTCCCGAAAACTTCCTGCCCAAGGACATGATGAACGGCGACGGCTTCACCGAATTCTCGTTTCGCGTCGACCGCTCGGAGTATCTCGGCTCCGAGCGGATCGTTTACGGCGTGATGGACGGCTTCGAATCAAAACAGCCGATCACGGCAAAGTTGCCTCCGGCGCACGTCGCCGAAGAAAGCATCCGTCCCGGCGAGTGGCATCCGTTCGGCGTGAAGAACAGCGCGCTGCGCGAGTTCGACAAAGACGGCAAACGGGCCAACCGCCACTAGGATGGAAGGTATCGATGGTCGCAATCGCTGACTCAGTCCCGAAGCCGGCCTCGCGTTTTCGCTTCATCTTCGATCGGCGCGGCGTGCTCGGCTCGTTCATGGTCGCTCCGGCGATCCTCTACGTGCTGTTGCTGGTCGGCGTGCCGTTTCTGATGGCAGTGTACTATTCGGTCAGCGCCTACACGATCTACGATCCTTCGTGGAGCTTCGTCGGCCTGTCGAATTTCCAGGACATTCTGGACGACCCCTCGTTCCGGCAGACGCTTTACAACACCTTCATCTTCACCTTCGGATCGCAAATCCTCGGCCTCATTCTCGGCAAGTTCGGCGCGCTGCTGCTGTTGCGCCCGTTCCCGGGCCGCAAGCTGGTGCGCGCGCTGATCATATTGCCCTGGGTGGTGCCGGTCGCACTCGCCACGGTTGCCTGGCAATGGATGTTCGATTCCCTCTACAGCGTCATCAACTGGACCATGATCGCACTCGGCTTCATCACCCGCGACGAGGCGCCGAACTGGCTCGGCACCCCGGAACTGGCGATGCTCTCGGTGATCGTGGTCAACGCCTGGCGTTTTTTTCCGTTCGCGATCGTGATCTTCCTTGCCGGCATCACTGCGATCCCGCAGGACATTCTCGATGCCGCCACGGTCGATGGCGCCGGCTTCTGGCGTCGCAACTACCAGATCATCCTGCCGATGATCCTGCCGATCATGGCGGTCGGCCTGATCTTCGGCATCGTGTTCACGTTCACCGATCTGTCGATCGTCTTCCTGATGACGCAAGGCGGTCCGATCGGCGCGACCTCGGTCCTGGGCTTCGCTGGCTTCCAGACCGGCATCGTTTCCGGCGACGTGGCGCATGGCGCCGCCATCTCGGTTTTCATGCTGCCGGTGCTGCTCATCGTGGTGGTTGCGATGTTGCGCTTCATCCGGCGGCGGGAGATCTGACATGCAGCGCATCACAGCCCGCGCCGCCCTGCGAGAGACCTCGTTCTATGGAGCGCTCGCGTTCTTCGTCGTCCTCGCGGCGTTTCCGTTCTATTGGATGGTGATCACGTCGTTCAAGACGAACGGCGATCTCTACAACGTCAGCCACATCCCGTTCTGGTTCAACGACCCGCCCACCCTCGAGCACTTCCATTATCTGTTCGAAAAGACCCTGTTCACCACCTGGCTGTTGAACTCGCTGATCATCGGCCTCTGCGTCACCGCCATCACCCTGGTCACCGCGCTGCCGGCCGCCTACAGCCTCGCGCGCATGACCGGGCGCAATGGCGAGGCGCTCGGCATCGGCATCTTCCTCACCTATCTGGTGCCGCCGACGCTGCTGTTCCTGCCGCTGTCGCGCGTCATCGCCGAGCTCGGGCTGCAGAACTCGATGTGGTCGCTGGTGCTGGTCTATCCGACCTTCACCATCCCGTTCTGCACCTGGCTCCTG
>DATEKY010000336.1:0-5264 GCA_035277225.1 Xanthobacteraceae bacterium | reverse complement strand
CTTGGCGACGCCCACCATGTCGATCTTGCCGGTGCCGAGCACGGGCAGTTTCTCGAGATAGACGACCTCGGCCGGCACCATCAGGTCGGACGCGCCCTTGGATTTGGCGAAGGCCTGGAATTCCGAGCGCGTCGCGCCCTTCTTCTGGGTCACCAGCACCAGCCGCTCGCCCTTGCGCGGGTCGGGCGCGGTCGCGACCGCCGACATCACGTCGGGCCACAGTTGCGCGGCGAGCGACTCCACAGCAGCAAGCGAGATCATCTCGCCGCCGATCTTGGCGAAGCGTTTGGCGCGCCCCTTGATCGTCACGAAGCCTTGCGGGTCGATGGTCACGATGTCGCCGGTGTCGTGCCAGCCGTCCGGCGGCGGCTCGATCACGCCCGGATTGTCGGCCTTGAGATAGCCGAGCATCACGTTCGGGCCCTTGACGTAGAGCCGCCCGCCTTCGTCCACGCCCGGCACCGGCTCGAGCCGCGGCGTGGTGCCCGGCATCAGCCGGCCGACGGTGCCGAACTTGTTGAACATCGGCGTGTTGAGCGCGAGCACCGGCGCTGTCTCGGTCACGCCGTAGCCTTCGAGGATGCGCAGACCGAACTTCTCCATGTAGGTCTGCCGCGTCGAGGCGCGCACCGGCTCGGCGCCGGCGAGGATGTAGCGCAGCGAGCGGAAGTCATACGGATGCGCGGCGCGCGCATAGCCCGCGAGGAACGTGTCGGTGCCGAACACGATCGTGGCGTTGGTGGCGTAGATCAGCTCTGGCACGGTGCGGTAATGCAGCGGGGAAGGGTAGAGATAGATCGGTACGCCCGAGACGAGCGGCAGGATCGTGCCGGCCGTGAGCCCGAACGAGTGGAACACCGGCAGCACGTTGAACAGCTTGTCGCGCCGGCCGAAGTCGATGCGCGCGGCCGCCTGCGCGCAGTTCGCCAGCACGTTGCGGTGGGACAGCACGACGCCCTTCGGCGTGCCTTCCGAGCCGGAGGTGAACAGGATCACGGCAGGATCGTCCGGCTTGCGCGCGACGAGCGGCTTCCGGTAGCCGATGAGGCCGCGCAACTTGTCACCGGTGCTCACCGTGGCGCGCACGTCCTCGAGGTAGACGACGTTCGCGGCCGCCGCGAGCTGCTCGGCGACCGCACCAAGCTTTGCCTTCTCGATGAAGGCGCGCGAGGTGATGATCGTGGTCACTTCGGCCGCCTTGCAGGCTGACAAAATGTTGGCCGCGCCTGCCGTGAAGTTGATCATCGCCGGCACGCGCCCGGCCGACATCACGCCGAGGATCGTCACCACCGCGCCGTTCGCGTTCGGCAGCATAACGCCGAGCGCCTTGCCTTCGGGCGCGAGCGGCATCAGCTTGCGGCCGAGCACCGCGGCGCCGAGCAGCATCCGCTTGTAGCTGAGCGAGCCGGTGACCGGGTCCTCCACCGCGATGCGTTTCCAGCCGTGCACCTCGCCGGCCTCGACCACGGCGTCGAACACGGTGCGATCGGTCGAGGTGGTGCGGAACACGAGGTCGGACATGATCTCGTACAGCGCCGCGCCGGCGGCGAGCCGCCGGTTGCGGCCCTTCAGCTCGTCGGCGACCGCGAGCTTCACCGGCTCGAGCACCGACACCGTCACCTTGGGAAACCAGCGGCGATGCACCTGGCTGCGCGACAGGCGCGAGAACGGCGTCGCCTCGAGCCCCTCGATGCGCACCGGCACCACCAGGGCTCCCGACTTGTCGGCGATCAGGCCGACGCCGTCATAGACCTTCATCAGGCTGCCGGTGACGGTGATGCGTCCCTCGGGGAAGATCGCGAGCGGCTCGCCCGCCTTCACGGCGTTGATCAAGGTGCGCGTCGCGAGCGGCTTGGACGGATCGAGCGGCATCGCGCGCGTCAGCTTGAGGAACGGCTTCACCCACCAGCGCTGCGCGATCTGGTAGTCGATCGCGAACACCGGCTCCTTGTCCATCAGCGAGAGCGCCACCGCGGCGTCGAGGAAGCTGACGTGATTAAGCGCGACGATCGGGTTCGGCCCTGCGCGGTCGAAATTCTCCGCGCCCTTCACCTCCATTCGGTAGAGCGCGCGCAGCATCGTGGTGAGGAAGTCGCGCAGGCCGTTCGCCGGCATGGTGCGGGCGATCAGGATCATGGCGACGAAATTGAGCACGCCCATCAGCAGGAACAGCTGCGGGATCGTGACATGCGCCGCCTGCAGCGCCGCGACCACGCCCGTGCCGCCGACGATGAACGCCGCATTGAGCACGTTCACCGCCGCGATCACGCGCGCGCGCTTGTCGGCACCGGCCCAGGACTGCACGGCGGAGAAGGCCGGCACGATGAACAGGCCGCCCGCGATGGCGAGCCCGGCGAGGTCGATCGCCACATGGATGCCGCGCCAGGAGGTGAACACCTCGAAGACGGTCGCCTTGGCGGCCTCCGGCGCGCCCGAGATGGTGAAGCCGAGATCGATCGCGAACACGCCGAGCAGGAACGCACCGGCGAGCGTTGGAAACAGCGCAATCCGGCCATGCGAGAGCCAGGCGGCGAGCAGCGAGCCGATCGCGATCGCGATCGAGAAGACCGCCAGATAGGCGGTCACGACTTCCTCGGTGTTGCTCAGCACGCCCTTCACCAGCGGCGTCAGCAGCGACAGCGCCACCGCGCCGATGAGCCAGAACCAGCTCGTGACGACCGCGCCCCACCACAGCCGCTTGTCGATCCACAGGTCCCTCAGCAGGGAGCCGGTGGAGCGCGCGATGTTGGCATCGACGTACAGATTGGGCGCGCCCTGGCCGGTGCGCGGGATCAGCAGGCTCGCGCCCCAGCAGAGCAGCGAGAAGATCACGATCAGCGCACCGAAATAACCCGGATGAACGCCTTCCTTCGCGGCGAGCCCGCCCACGATGGTGCCGAGCAGGATCGCCATGAAGGTCGCGCCTTCGACCAGCGCGTTGCCGGCGGGCAGCTCTTCCTTCTTCAGGTGATCGGGCAGGATGCCGTATTTGATCGGGCCGAACAGAGTCGCGATCACGCCGAACAGGAACAGCGTGACGAACATGATCGGCACGGAATGGAGCCAGAAGCCGACGACGCCGAGCGCCGACACCGCGATCTCGACGAGCTTCACCCAGCGCGCCATGACCGCCTTGTCGAAACGGTCGGCGAGTTGCCCGCCCAGACCCGACAGGAAGAAGAACGGCCCGATGAACACCGCGGCCGTCAGCGTCACCAGCGAGCCCGCGGTGGTCGCGTCGTATCCGGCCCTGAACAGGATCAGGAACACCAGCGCGTTCTTCAGGAAGTTGTCGTTGAACGCCGAGAAGAACTGGCACCAGAACAGCGGTGCGAAGCGCCGGGACGTCATCAGGGAGTCGGACATTGGTGATTCCTCTCGGGGCCGCAAATGTAGCGTGTCTTTGACTGCGGAACTGTGAATTTCCGGCGGTGTTTTGGCCTGTCATCCCGGGCGACCCCGGCCTTGAGCCGGGGGAGAGACCCGGGACCCATTCCTCACGCTCTCATGCCCTCATGCTGAGGAGCGGTGCGGAGCACCGCGTCTCGAAGCATGGCCCCAAGTGCGCAGCCTGCGGCCATCCTTCGAGGGTCGCTTCGCGGCCACCTCAGGATGAGGTTTGGAGCTACTCCTTCCCGCGTTCGATCTCCATCAAGAGCCGCTCGGCGCGCGCGTCCTCGATGCGGTTCACCAGCTTTCCGCCCTCGTGCACGTCGCGCAGCGTCTTGGTCATGGTGATGGACGACTGCACCAGCAGCGCGGCGCCCATCGCGAAGTAGGCCTTGACCCAGATTTCCACCGGCGCGAACAGGATGCCGATGCCGACCATGCCGACGGCACCGGCGAACGACGCGTAAGTGAAGGCAATCCAGGCGCCGGAATGCGGGCTGCTTTGTGCGACTTGTGGATTCATGACGTGGTCCTTTCTCTGTCTCGGTCGGGTTGATGTCGGTTCAGGCGGTAGGAGCCGGAGCGCCGGTTTTTTGTTTCAGCCGCTCGAGCACGCTTGCGGCGGTCGGCCGCGTGCGCTTTCCGAAGCCTGCGGCTTCGAGCTTTTCGGCGATGCCGGCCGGATTGGCTTCGGCATCGAAGGTCTCGTAGGCGCTCTCGGTCGCGGCATCCTCGGCCTGCCGCTCGCGCAGGCGGCGCAAGGTCGCCTCGGCGTCGGCCAATGCGGTCGCGCCGCTTGGGCCGGACAGCACCGTGCCGGTCTTGAGCCGCCGCACTGATTCCGCCGCAAGCGCGATGCGCCGGCCGCGTTCCAGCTCGGCGAGCCGCTGGCCCGACTTGCGCACCGCCGCCTTCAGCCCGGCGATCTCGCGCGCGAAGGTCGCGCGCGCTTCGCGGATCGAGTCGCGGTCCATCTCCATTACGGCGATCGCCTCGGCGGCTTCCGCGGCCAGCTCGTCGCTGCCGCCGGAGAGCGCCGCGACCGCGCGCTCCTCGAGGTCGGCGATGCGGGAGAGCGTGGTCTCCAGCCGCTTTCCCTCCGCCTCGTCCTGCGCGATCGCCACCGCGAGCGCGCGCTTGGCGCGCTCGATGCCGGCCGCGGAGTCGCGGATCTGCTGGTCGAGGATCAGCAGTGCGCTGCGGTCGGCGAATTCCTCCTCGGCACGGAACGCCGCGCCACGAAACAGGGTCACTATGGTCTTGAGCATTGCGGTCTCCACTGTTATCTTGAACATCGTTCACGGATTGGCGTGATAGCGCATCCGTGAACATCGTTCAAGATAAATATTGAACGACGTTCAAAATAAAAGAAAGACGTGATCCATCAATGGTTTCCGAGTCGAAAGCCGTCGCTCGCCGGCGCAAACTGAGAGACGCGCTGATCGCTGCGGCCGAGCGCACCATCGCGGCCGAAGGCCTGCGCGGCATGCGCGCGCGCGACCTCGCGCTGAAGGCCGGCTGCGCGGTCGGGGCGATCTACAACGTGTTCGACGATCTCGACGATCTCATCTTTGCGGTCAATGCGCTCACGCTGGAGCAGCTCGAGAAGACGCTCACCATCGCGGGCGATAAAGCGGACCCGCAAGCCGACGCGATCAAGCGGCTCGCACACCTGGCGCTCGCCTATACGGACTACGCGGCCGCGCATACGCGGCGCTGGCGCGCGCTGTTCGATCACCATCTGCCGGAGGGGCGCGCGATTCCGACCTGGTACAAGACCAACCTCGCGCGCCTGTTCGTCTACATCGAGGAGCCGCTGCGCTCCCTTGTCCCCGAAATGGCCACGGATCAGCGCATGCAGCTGGCGCGCTCGC
>DATEKY010000335.1:0-8512 GCA_035277225.1 Xanthobacteraceae bacterium | reverse complement strand
GTCCTTCTCCCGCGTACCGCGGTGGATCGACGCGAGCTCGTGTCCCATCGCCTGCAGCATCCTGGCATTGATCAGCTGCCGTGGCGGCAATGCATTGACCTTCTCGTCCTTGGGTTTCTTTGCCTTGCCCTTCTTCTTCGGTTGCTCGACCTCGATCTTGAAGTCATTGGGCGAGAGCCGCCGCACCAGCACGCGTCCGCGCAAATGATAGGTCGGATCCGGGCTGCGATGGGGGCCGGCCGCGATCTCGGCGCAGCGCAGCCGATGCCCGCCGCCGTGCGCGAGCGTCCAGCCCGAGCGGGCCATTGCCTTCGCCTCGCGCACGATCAGTGCGCCTTGCCAGGTGCCCACACCGAAGAACCGCGGCCGTCCGAGACTGCCGGTGCCGGCCTCGCGCGAATAGAACTCCAGCGCGATCCCGGAATCGGGCATTGCCCGCTCGATCGCCTTACGGTAACGGCCGCGCAATTCCTCCACCGCGACTGGATCGACCTTCTCGGGCTTCTCCTCGGCGATCTGCGCGGGATTGAACTTGGCCCAGAATTTCCTGCGGTCCTTCTCGCTCACCACGACGACGTCGCGCAGCCATTTATGCGCCTCGTCGAGCACAAAGGGCGCCGGCGCTTTCAGCCCCTTCGCGTAGCCCTCCGCGATGCTGGCGCAGATGTCCCTGGGCGTGATGCCCGGCACCTTCGCCAGCACGGCGCTCGCGGCGAGCCGCACGATGTCGAGCACATACGGCATCTTCGCCGCCTCGTCGAAATCGTTCACGCCCCACACCAGCCGTCCCTCGGCGTCGCGCCAGGTGCCGAAGTTCTCGACGTGCACGTCGCCGACCGCCAGCACATGCGGCGCGTCCTTTAGATCGCGGCAAACGCCGTAGATCGTCTCGGCCCAGCGCCAATAGGTCGCGCGCAGGAACTGGAATGCGCCATCCGCCATCTTCTGGTGCTTGACGGCGATGTCCTTTTCGACGACCGCGTCGAGATGGTAGCGCAGCCAGCGTTCATATGCGGCGGCGGATTTGAAGATGTTCATGGACGGACCGTCGCGGACAAACACGGCAACTCAGCGTAGCACGTTTCCAAGCACCCCTCGCCCGCCTATAGTTTGTCCAAGGCACGCGCCGCTCGGCGCAGATGCCCAAGGGAGGCGACCCGTGAAAATCCTGAAAACCTGCGGATTGCTGCTGACGCTGCTTGTAGCGACCGCCGCATCCGCCAACGAGAGTACCATGAAAGAACTCAATCCAACCGGCAAGCTGCGCGTCGCGCTCGTGTTCGCACCCTCGATGTCGATCTTCTTCGTCGTCAAGGAGAACGACAAGCCGCGCGGCGTCACTGCCGATTTGGCGAACGCGCTGGGGAAGAAGCTCACCGTGCCGGTCGAGACCGTGCTGTTTCCCAATTCCGGGCTTGCGACAGACGCACTCGAAGCCGGCAATGTCGATGTGGCGTTCATGCCGGTGGACGAAGAACGCAAGAAGCGCATCGCGTTCGGACCCAACTATGTGCTGGGCGAGAGCACCTACATGGTGACCGCGGCAACCGGTGCGAAGACCGTCGAGGACGTCGACAAGGCCGGCATGCGGGTGATCGGCATTGCCAACACGACCACGATCCGCGCCGCCGGCCGCACCTTGAAGAGCACGACGATCTCGCCAGTGACGTCGGTCGAGGACGCGGTTGCAGCGATGCGTGACGGCAAGGCGGATGCGTTTGCGCTCTCGCGCGACTCGCTGCCCACGTACGTGAAGCAGGTACCGGGCTCGCGCATGGTCGACGGCGCGTTCCAGCAGATCGGGATCGCAATCGCGGTAGCGAAGGGCAAGCCGGCCGCACTCACCGCCGTGACCGAGTTCATGGACGAGGCGAAGAAGAACGGCACCGTGCGCAAGGCGCTCGACGCGGCCGGGTACGAGGTGCCGGTGGCGCCACTGACGCAGTAAGCGCTGTGTCCCGCGCGCGGTGCAGCGCGCTTGCGGTGCACCGCAGATGCGGGACCGCCCGAAACGCCGGTGTAGGTGGCGATCCCGGGTCTGCATTGCAGCACTTCATGCTGCAATGCGCCCGGGACACTGACTTCGTCAGTGATTATCCCTTGGCACGCCCGAGAGCTGCGCGACCTTCTGATATTTCACCGCCGGCTTGAGCACCATGCCGTCGGAAAGCTGGTCGACCATCGAGCGCTGGATTTCCTGCCACGGCGTCTGGCTCTTGGGGAAATGATAGCCGCCGCGCTTCTGCAGCGCCGCCTGGCGCTCGGCCAGCTCGCCCTTGGAGATCAGGATGTTCGCCGTGCCTTTGTTCAGATCAATGCGCACACGATCGCCCGTCTTGAGCAGCGCGAGCCCGCCGCCCGCCGCCGCTTCCGGCGACGCATTCAGGATCGAGGGCGAGCCCGACGTGCCGGACTGCCGTCCGTCGCCGATGCAGGGCAGCGAGGTGATGCCCTTTTTGATCAGCGCCGCCGGCGGCTGCATGTTCACCACTTCACATGAGCCCGGATAGCCGATCGGCCCGGTGCCGCGCACGAACAGCATCGTGTTCTCGTCGATCTTGAGCGAGGGATCGTCAATGCGGTGGTGATAATCCTCCGGTCCGTCGAACACCACGGCCTTGCCCTCGAACGCGTTCGGGTCCTTCGGATTGACCAGATAGCGGTTGCGGAATTCCTCCGAGATCACCGACAGCTTCATGATCGCCGAGTCGAACAGGTTGCCCGACAGCACCTTGAAGCCGGCGCGCTCCAGCATCGGCTTCTTGTAGGTACGGATCACGTCGGCGTCCTCGATCTTCGCGCGCCTTACGTTCTCGCCCATGGTCTTGCCGTTCACGGTGAGCGCGCCTTCGTGCAGCTTGCCGGCGCGACGCAGCTCGTTCATCACCGCCGGCAGTCCGCCCGCGCGGTAGTACTCCTCGCCGAGATACTTGCCGGCCGGCTGCATGTTGACCAGCAGCGGAATGTCGAGGCCGACCGTCTCCCAGTCCTCGATGGTGAGCTTCACGCCGATGTGGCGCGCGATCGCATTGATGTGGATCGGCGCATTGGTCGAGCCGCCGATCGCCGAGTTCGCCATGATGGTGTTCTCGAACGCCTCGCGCGTCAGGATGTCGGAGGGCTTCAGGTCCTCCCACACCATCGCGACCGAACGCAGTCCGGTCTCGTAGGCGATCTGCGCGCGCTCCTTGTACGGCGCCGGGATCGCCGCGCATCCGGGCAGCGACATGCCGAGCGCCTCGGCGAGCGCGTTCATGGTCGACGCCGTGCCCATCGTGTTGCAGTGGCCGATCGAGGGCGCGGAGGCCGCCGCGATGTCGACGAACTCCTGCTGGTTGATGCGGCCCGCCGCCATCTCCTCGCGCGCCTTCCACACCGCCATGCCGGAGCCGCAGCGCTCGCCCTTCCACCAGCCGTTCAGCATCGGCCCGCCGGAGAGCACGATCGAGGGGATGTTCACGGTCGCGGCCGCCATGATGCAGGCCGGCGTGGTCTTGTCGCAGCCGGTCATCAGCACGACGCCGTCGAGCGGATAGCCGTAGAGGACTTCGACCAGGCCGAGATAAGCGAGGTTGCGGTCGAGCGCCGCGGTCGGCCGCTTGCCGGTCTCCTGAATGGGATGCACCGGAAACTCGAACGCGATGCCGCCGGCCGCCCGGATGCCTTCGCGCACGCGCCTCGCCAGGTCGAGGTGATGGCGGTTGCAGGGCGAGAGGTCGGAGCCGGTCTGCGCGATGCCGATGATCGGCTTGCCGGAGCGCAGTTCCTTCGGCGTCAGCCCGAAATTCATGTAGCGCTCGAGATAGAGCGCGGTCATGCCGGGGTTTTCCGGGTTGTCGAACCAGAGCTGCGAGCGCAGGTCCTTCCCCCGCGGATGCGGCGTCTTCGGCAGCTTGCTCGACGTCTTCCTCGCAGTCTTCTTGGCCATCTCTTATCCTCCCCGCGACGGCGGGCGCCACATTGGAATGGTTTGATTTCGCCGCGACAATGCGCTGAATAGGCACGCCATTGCAAGGGAGCGGCGCGCGAGGATGTGGAGCCAACTGTTCGCCGGTGGCCTGGTCAGCTTCGTCAATTTCGGCATCCACGCGCTGATGACGGGCCTGGTCGTCGAGGCGACCCGCCGCACCGCCGCGCGCACCGATCACCTGCATGCCTTCCTGCGCATGATCGCGCTGCTGACCGTGACGATGATCGGCCTGATGATCGCGCATGTTTGCGAGATCGGCGTCTGGACCGCGTATTACGACTTCGCCGGTGTCTCGCCGGCCAGCAAGGTCGCAACCGCGTTCGAATTCGCCTTCGAGAACTACACTGCATTGGGCTACGGCGACCCGGTCCCGCCGGAGGGCAAGCGCCTCATCGGCCCGATCACGGCGCTGAACGGCCTGTTGCTGATCGGCTGGTCGGTCGCGATCATCTTCGAGGTGATGCGCATGGCGCAGGTGCAGGTCGGCCGGCTCGACGACAAGGACGAGAGCTAGCCTCGCGCGCCGCTACCCGCTATATCGCTGCCAACAAGGACGAACGAGGAAATGCCATGCTGAAGACCGTCGCGAACTTCGATCGCATCGGCGAGGAGAACGCCTTCGCGGTGCTGGCGCGCGCGCAGGCGCTGGCCGCCCAAGGCCGCGACATCATCAACCTCGGCATCGGCCAGCCCGACTTCAAGACGCCCGAGCACATCGCCGAGGCCGCCATCAAGGCGATCCGCGACGGCCATCACGGCTATACGGCGGCGAACGGCATTCCGCAGCTGCGCGAGGCGGTGGCGGCCGACTTGCACAAGCGCTTCAACGCGACCGTCTCGCCCGACGAAGTGATGATCATGCCGGGCGGCAAGCCGACCATGTTCATGTCGATCCTGATGTTCGGCGAGCCCGGTGCCGAAATCATGTATCCGGATCCGGGCTTCCCGATCTATCGCTCGATGATCGAGTACACCGGCGCGAAACCGATTCCGGTGCCGATCCGCGAGGAGAACCAGTTCGCCTTCTCGGCCGAGGAGACGCTGAAGCTGATCACCCCGGCGACGCGGCTGATCATCGTCAACTCGCCGGCCAATCCGACCGGCGGCGTCACGCCCAAGGCCGAGGTCGACAAGCTCGTCGCCGGCCTCGAGAAATGGCCGAACGTCGCGATCATGTCGGACGAGATCTACGACCACATGGTCTATGACGGCGAGAGCCACGTCTGCCTGCTCAACTACCCGTCGATCCGCGACCGGCTGATCCTGCTGAACGGCTGGTCGAAGACCTACGCGATGACCGGCTGGCGGCTCGGCTACGCGGTGTGGCCGGGCAAGCTCTACGACTACGCGCGCAAGCTCGCCGTGAACCTGCACTCCTGCGTCAACGCGCCCACTCAATTTGCCGGCCTCGCGGCGCTGCAGGGGCCGCAGGACGCGGCGTACAAGATGGTCGCGGAATTCGACCGGCGGCGGAAGATCGTGGTCGAGGGGCTGAACCGCCTTCCCGGCGTGTCGTGCGTGATGCCGAAGGGCGCGTTCTACGCGTTCCCCAACGTGAAACGCACCGGCTGGAAGGCGAAGCCGCTGGCGTCATCGCTGCTCGAGGATTCCGGCGTCGCGCTGATCGGCGGGCCTGATTTCGGCGTCCTCGGCGAGGGCTATGTGCGCGTGTCCTACGCCAACTCGACCGAGAATATTTTGAAAGCGCTCGACCGCATGGGTGAGTTTTTGTCGACGCGCAAGGCGGCGTGACCCCCTCACCCGGTCTCGTCTCGCTCCGCTCGCCTCGACCACCCTCTCCCCCAGTGGGGAGAGGGTTACTTCGAGCGCACCGGCCAGTGTCGCGATGGACGCGCCGCGAGCGCGGTGCCACCTTCTCCCCTCCGGGGGAGAGGGTCGCCGCGTAGCGGCGGGGTGAGGGGGACGCGCCATGGTCAAATACGAGCGCCCGCCTCTCGCGACATCCCGCGCCCGCACGATGCGACGCGCGATGACAGACGCAGAGCGCAAACTCTGGTTTCTTCTGCGCGATCGCAGGCTCAGCGGTGCAAAATTTCGCCGTCAGGCGCCTGTTGGTCCCTATATCGCGGACTTCGTCTGTCTTCGCCAAAAGCTCATTGTCGAAGCGGACGGCGGGCAGCATATCGACAATGCACGCGATGTCGCTCGCGATCGGTGGCTGGTCGATGAAGGGTATGTCGTCGTCCGCTATTCCAATCTCGATATTCTCAAGAATCGCGAGGGCGTGCTGACTGATTTGCTCACGCACCTCGACGAACGCGCGAGATAGCCCCCTCACCCGCCTCGCTTCGCTCGGCACCCTCTCCCCCAGTGGGGAGAGGGTTTCGAGCGCACTCACTCCATAAACACCACCGGCGTTCCCTTCTGCACCATCTTGGCCAGCGCCAGCGCGTCCCAGTTGGTCAGGCGCACGCAGCCATGCGACTCGGTCTTGCCGACTTTCGCGGGATCGGGGGTACCGTGGATGCCATAGGACTTCTCGTTCAGCGCGATCCACACCAGGCCGACCGGGTTGTTCGGGCCCGGCGCGATCTTGATTTCGTGCTTCGCTTTCACGCCCTTGAACTTGAAGTCCGGATTATAGGTGTAGGTCGGGTTCTGCGCGACGCGCACGACCTTGAGAGTTCCAGAGGGCGCCGGTTTCTCTTCGCTGCCGATGGTGGCCGGATAGAGCGCCAGCAGCGTGCCGTCCGAGGCCAGCACCCGTACCGACTTGCGCGTCTTGTCGACTTCGACCTTTCCGATCTTCGTGCTGAGCGCCGCCGGCTTCACGTTGACGTCCGCGACGACGATGACGGCGCCCTCTTCGTCGAACGATTTGCCGTGATTGAGCTGCTTGAGGAGATCTTCGTCCATGTGGAAGCGCTCGGCCAGAAGCTCGGTGGGCCCGGTGTAGTCGAGACGCTTGAGCTCGGCCTTCTTTTCGTACTTGGCCGGGATCTTCTCGGTAAACGGTCCGGCGACATCCTCGCGGCTGATCGTGTACTCGATCAGCACCGGGCTGGCGTCTTGCGTCAGCCTGCTCCAGGTCGCATCGTCGAGCTTGCCGCTGGCGGTCAGGCCGTTGCGCTCCTGGAAGGCGCGTAGCGCGTTCACGAAGTTCTCGCCGTGACGTCCGTCGATCACGCCCGGCGAGAACTTGGCGCGGTCGAGCAGGACCTGAGCCTTGACGTTCATGGCCTGGGACGCCGTGGCTCCGGAAGCCTTGGCTCCGGAAGCCTTGGCTCCGGAAGCCTTGGCTCCCGGCTTGTCGAATTCGGCCGCGTTCACGTTCTCCAGGGTCAACCCGCGCGGCGCTGCAACGGCGGGCAGCGGAGCGGCGACCGCCATCATGACAAGTGCTATCAGCAGGTTCGGGCGCACGGCCGATCCTCTCCAAGGTTTCATGCCCATTTCAACGGCCGGCACCGCGCCGGGTTCCCGGCAGGCGGCGCGCTCGGATAGTCTCCCGTCGGCAAGAACCGAAGCCCGAAGGAAACCCGAATGCCCCTCTCCGAAGAACAGAACCTGATGCGCGCCTCGTGCCGCGCCTTCGTGGACGACGCCGTCATCCCGTTCATTCGGGCAAACTGGCAGCGCGAATGGCAGATGGAGCCGGAGGATCGCCTGCCGAAAAGCATCCTCGAGGGCGCCGACAAGATCGGCATCCGCACCCTCGGCGTGCCGGAGGAGTTCGGCGGCATCGAGCTCGAGCCGGGCAGCGAGGTACAGACCTTCGCGCTGATCTCGGAGGAGATCGCGCGCGGCGATTCAGGGCTCGCCGACAAGCTGGTGCAGAACTGGAAGGTCTCGGTGCTGCTGCGCAACCTCGCGCCGCGCCACCTGCAGGAGAAATGGTTCAAGCGCCTGGTCGAGGACCCGCAGTTCCTGCTCGCGCATTGCCTGACCGAGCCGCGCGGCGCCTCCGACCGCTGGCTCCCCTACAACGTGCCGGAAGCCGCGATGCAGACCCGCGCCGTGAAGGACGGCAACGCATGGGTGATCAACGGCCGCAAGCAGTTCATCTCGAACGGCTACGACGCAGGGCTTTACGTCGTCTACGCCAACACCAATCCCAAAGTGGGCATGCTGCAGGGCACGTCGAGCTTCCTGGTGCCGCGCGACACGCCCGGCCTGACGGTCGCGCGCTGCAACGAGACGATGGGCTGCCGCTTCATGAACAACGGCGAGCTGGTGTTCGAGGACATGCGCGTTCCGGAAGATCATCTGCTGGTCGAGAACGACTCGCTCGGCAAGGCCGGCGTCTATTTCCGCCCCGGCAAGATCATCCAGGCTTCGAAGAACCTCGGCGTCGGCGTGCGCGCGTTCGAGGTCACGGCCGACTATGTGCAGAACTACGTGCAGGGCGGCCGCATCCTGATCAAGCATCAGGCGGTCGCTCTGCGCCTTGCCGACATGGCGACGCGCATCGAGGCGGTGCGCGCATTGCTCGGCCGTGCCGCTCAGGCGGTGGACGATAACGCGGCCGATGCCGACACGCTGTGCAACATGGTCAAGGTGTTCGCCTCGGAAGAGATCATG
>DATEKY010000334.1:0-2881 GCA_035277225.1 Xanthobacteraceae bacterium | reverse complement strand
GCGCGAGGCGCTGAAGACCGGCGCCGACGGAATCGTGGTGTCGAACCATGGCGGACGCCAGCTCGACGGCGCACCCTCGACGATTCACGCGCTGCCCAAGGTGGCGGAGGCGATCGGCGGGCAGAAGGAGATCCTGCTCGATTCCGGCGTGCGCACCGGACAGGACATTTTCCGCGCCCTCGCGCTCGGCGCCAATGCCTGCATGATCGGCCGCCCCTTCCTCTACGGCCTCGGCGCCGGCGGTGAGGCGGGCGTCGCGCAGGCGATCGACATCTTCCGCCGCGAGCTCGACACCACGATGGTGCTCGCCGGCATCGACGACGTGAAGAAGATCGACCACCGCGCGATCGCGAGCGACCTGCCCGGCGAGTTCGCCGCACGCAACTGATCCTGCGCTGAAGCGTTTTCCTCTGGAGCGCTGCGTTTCGCGGCGTGTTTCCCCATGGGAACAAACGGAGGAACCCGATGCAAGTGAAAGACGCGATGACGAGCGACGTGGAACTCGCCAGTCCGACGCAGACGATCCGTCAGGCCGCGTTGCTGATGGGCAAGACCGATTGCGGTGCGCTGCCGGTGGCCGACAAGGATTCGCTCGTCGGCATGATCACCGACCGCGACATCGCGATCCGCGCGGTCGCGGCCGGCAAGGGCCCGAAGACGCTGGTGCGCGACATCATGAGCGCCGAGGTGCTGTACTGCTTCGAGGATCAGGATCTCGACGAGGTGGCGCGCAACCTTGGCGACCAAAAGGTGCGCCGTCTGCCGGTGATGAATCGCGAGAAGCGGCTGGTCGGCATTCTGTCGCTTGGCGACATGGCGCTGAAGGCGAATGGATCAGACCCGGCCGCTGACGCATTGAAGGCCATTTCGGAGCCGGGCGGCGAGCATTCGCAAAGCACGGCGCATTAAGGGCCGCTGTCATTCCGGGGCCTGAGCGAAGCGAAGGAGCCCGGAATCCATAACCACGAGATACGCTGGATCGCACCGATCGTGGCTATGGATCCCGGGCTCGGTCCTTCGGACCGCCCCGGGATGACAGATCACATCGGCGGCGTGATGCCCCGGCCCACGTTCACCGCCTGCGCCTGCAAGGTGCCATCGGCCTGTTTCTGCGCGCCGAAGATAATGATCTGCGCGCCGGCTTTCAGTTCGCTCTTGTCGGCCGGCGCATAGGTGACGATCGCCGCATCCGGCGGCACGATCACCTTCTTCTCGTCGACCTTGTCGCCCTGCTTGTACTTCACGGTCAGCACCTGGCCGTCGACGCTGCCGGCCGTGGTCTCGACCGCCGCATTGGTCATGGTCGAGCCGGGCCGCAGGTCCCATGGGCGGTGGCCCTCGCCGGTGCCGCGCTGCGCCTCGAGGAAAATGTGGATCGCGATCGCCTTCTGGCTGCCGTCCGGCTGCGGCATCGCGGTGACGCCGATGTAGGAGTTCGGCTTGATGTCGGCGAGCGAGGCCTTGACGAAATTCATCACCCGCACATTGTCCGGCACGTTCACGGTCAGCATCGCGCCGTCGCGCGCCTTGACGGTCAGCGTGTTGCCGTCGACCTTCTCGATCTGCCCGCGGATGCGCATCGGCGGCTGTTGCTGCTGTTGCGCCACCGCTGTCGCGACAAGCGCGGCGCCGAGCCCCGCGCCGATCAGCGTTCGTTGCCAGTATCCGATCCTCATGACCATCCTCCACCGTTCAAGCCGCCGTTACGGCATTCACACGCCTGATAACACCGCACCGCCCTCGCCCATTCCTGCCCCATGAAAATGGCGCCGAAACGGGCGCGGATGGGCCAAATTGCGCACTGGCATGACGCGGCGAGCATGCTAGAAAGACCGCCAACAACAAGCCGGACCACTGGGGGAACAATGCCGGGACGACAGAGACAGGCCATGGCTTTGCGGCTGCGCCCATCCGGCCGCGCCTGAAGCCTGCCGCCGTCATGGATTTCCCCGTCCAGCTCCTGATCAACGCCATCATCGCGGGCGTGCTGCTCGGCGGCTTCTACGTCGCCGTCACGGTCGGCGTCTCGATCGCGTTCGGCATGCTCGACATCGTCAACATCGCGCATCCGGCCTTCATCATCCTCGGCTCGTACCTCGCCTACATCATCAATTCGCGGCTCGGGCTCGATCCGGTGCTGGTCGGCATCCTGATGCTGCCGGTGTTCTACGCGCTCGGCGCCGCGGTCTATCAGGTCTATTACGTCTCGTTCGAGAAGCGCGGCCGTGAGGCGCTGAGCGGGCTCGCGTTCTTCTTCGGTATCCTGTTCATCACCGAGGTCGTCCTGATCCTCGTGTTCGGCGTCGACTACCGCTACGTCGAAGCCTCTTACATTGGCCCGACCCTGCGCTTCGCCTTCGTCGACCTGCCCTACCGCCTGCTGGTGCCCTGCGTACTCGCGCTTGCGATGCTGGTCGCGCTGCAGCTCTATCTGTCGCGAACCTTCATCGGTCGCGCCATCATGGCGGTATCGCAGGACCAGGGCGCGCTCGCGCTGATGTCGGCCAACCCGATCAAGATCAAGCGCATCGCGTTCGGCATCTCGATCGCGACCGCCGCGCTGGCCGGCGCGTTCCTGATCATCATCCAGCCGGTCGAGCCGTCGGTCGGGCGCGAATATATCGGGCGCGTGTTCGCGATCTGCGTGCTCGGCGGGCTTGGCAGCCTGCCCGGCACCGTGATCGGCGCCATGATCCTCGGCATCATGGAGAGCATCACGTCCACGTTCTACGGGCCGTCATGGGCGCCGGCGGTCGCGTTCGGCTTCCTGCTGCTGACGCTCGCGTTCCGGCCATCCGGCCTGCTTGGACGATAGGGGCGACACGTGCGGTCACGCGTCTTCCTCATTGTCTGCATCGCGGTCGCAATTGCGACCTTCCTG
>DATEKY010000333.1:0-4974 GCA_035277225.1 Xanthobacteraceae bacterium | reverse complement strand
CGACCCGCCGCTCATCTCCAGTCTCACGGGTCGTCTGAACGAGATCTTCGAGTTCACGCTGGAAGCGGAACCCGGTACCGCCGACCTCATGGCCTTGCGTGATCTGGCGGAGTTCGAGGTGAACAACCGCCTACTTGCGGTGCCTGGAGTCGCCGCCGTCGAACGTCTGGGCGGCTATCTGCGCCAGTTCCAGATACAGCTCGATCCTGAACGGATGTCGGCACGACGGATCAGCCTCGACGAGGTGATGCACGCGGTGGAAGAGTCGAACCTGAACGCGTCGGGCGGCATCGTCGCGCAGGGCGCGATTGAATGGACGGTGAGAGCGCTCGGCCGCGCCCAAACGATCGAGGATCTGCGCCGGACTGTCGTTGCAACGCGCGGCGATGTTCCCGTCGTCCTTGGCGACGTCGCAGACATTCAGGAGGCCGCGGCGGTCCGACGCGGCATCGCTCATCGCCTGAAGGGTGAGGTCGTCAGCGCCCGTGTGATCAAGCAGTTCGGGGCCGACACGGTTCAAGTGGCTGCAGGAATCCGTGAGGCGGTGGAGGACATTCGCCGGGCGCTGCCGAAAGGTGTGGAGTTGCGGATCGTGTACGACCAATCGCAGCTCGTGAACTCGGCACTCGGCGGTGTCGGCCGAGCCGTCATGGTGGGTGGCGTGTTCGTCGTCCTCGTCATCCTGCTGCTGATTGGCAACGTGCGAGCCGCCCTGGTCGTGACGTTGACGATTCCACTGTCGATTGCGCTCGCTGGGCTGTTCCTGCACCCACTCGGGATTGGCCTCAACACGATGACGCTCGGTGGGCTCGCAATCGCCGTCGGGCTGCTAGTGGATGCGGCGATCATCATGGTCGAGAACATCCTGCATCGACTGAGCGGTGCGACGTCCAAACGTGAGCGGCGAGAGCGCGCGTTGTCGGCCGCTCTCGAGGTGGCGCGCCCGATCGCGTTCGCGACTCTGATCGTCATCGTCGTGTTCCTGCCGCTCTTCGGCATGACGGGCATTGAAGGACGGATGTACCAGCCGCTCGCAGCGGCGGTGATCGCCGCGATGGTCGCCGCGCTCGTCTTAGCGCTGACGCTGGTGCCGATGGCCGCGGCCCTGGTGCTGCACCCTCCGCGGTCGGGAGCAGATGAGGATGTCGCGCTGCTGCGAGCGGTCAAACGGTGGTATGCCCCGGTGTTGGATCGGTCCCTTCGGCACCCGCGTGTCGTCGCGCTCGTCACGATCCTGATTGCCGTGCCAGCCATCGTGGTCGGCACGCGAATCGGCAGCGATTTCATGCCGCAACTCGACGAAGGCGCCTTCCTGTTGCAGACCGTGCTACCGGCGGAAGCGGCGCTGGACGAAGTCGACCGATTGAATCACCGCGTAGAGGACATCCTGCGAGAGGTCCCGGAGGTCGAAGACGTCGTTCGCCGGACAGGTCGCGCCGAGCGCACCGAAGACCCGATGCCGCACACCGTCTCTGACGTCCTGGTGGTCCTCAAGGCAGACCGGTCGCGCAGCCTCGAAGAGATCGAGACCGATATGCGCGAGCAGCTCGAACACGTGCCGGGAGTCGCTGTGTTGTTCACGACGCCCCTTGGGATGCGGATCGACGAAGGCCTCGGCGGCACGCCAGCTGATCTCTCTGTTCGGATCTTCGGACCAGACCTCGACGAACTGGCCCGGCTGGCCGAGCAGGCCGAAGCGCTCGTACGCGACGTCGAGGGGATTGCGGACCTGCGCGCAGAACAGCTCACCGGTTTGCCACAGCTGCAGATCGCGGTGAACCGGGAGGCGGCGGCACGAGTCGGCCTGGCACCAGGTGATGTGATCAGAGCGGTCAGGATCGGACTTGTCGGCGAAGAGCAATCGGAGATCTGGCTCGGACAGCGCCGGTTCGACCTGATCGTGCGACTCAGGGAGGATCGTCGTGCGACGTTCGATGCGATTCGCACGCTGTTCATCGATGGTCATGACGGCACGCGCATCCCGCTTGGACAGCTCGCCGAGATCACTCAGACATTCGGTCCCGCCGCGATTCGGCGGGAGGCCGGCTCGCGGCGTATCGCCGTCGAAGCGTCCGTCAGCGGTCGGGACCTCGGAAGCACGGCAGCCGAGGTCCGGGAGATTCTCGCCGCCCAGCTAAAGCTACCCTCGGGCTATTTCTTCGACCTGGGCGGTCGTGTAGAGAGTCAGGCACGCGCGTCGCAGGCTCTGACGCTCGCCATCGGCGCAGCATTGTTTGGCGTGTTCGTCCTGTTGCTGATCGCCCTCGGTTCGGCGGTCGAGGCGGTGATGATTCTCGGAACGGTACCCGTCGCGTTCGTAGGTGGGATTCTTGCCTTGCTCCTGGCCGGGGAGACGTGGAACGTGTCGTCCCTGGTTGGTTTGATTGGATTGTTCGGCATTGCCGTGCAGAACAGCCTGGTGCTGGTGACCCAGACGCGAGGCTTGGTCGCAGAAGGCAGAGCCTTGCCCGACGCGGTCCGCGAAGCGAGTATCGGACGCGTGCGCCCGAAGCTGATGACGGCGGGGACCGCCACGCTGGGCCTGCTGCCTCTGCTCCTGTTGCAGCTGCACGGAACCGAGATCGAACGTCCTCTCGCGATCGTGATGATCGGAGGGCTGGTGACGTCCACTCTCTTCACCTTGCTTGTGCTGCCGACGTTCTACCTGCAAGTGCATGGCTGGCTCGAGCGGCGCGCGTCACGATCGGATGCCGAAATGGCGTGATTGATGGCACACGACCATCGACACGAGACCGGGCTCGACACGGGCAGCCACGCGCGCCCGATCGCCATCACGCTGGCGCTCGTGGTCCTGTACATGGGCCTCGAGGTCGTTGGAGGCGTCGTCTCAGGCTCTCTCGCACTCCTCGCGGACGCCGGCCATATGCTGTCGGACGCCGGCGCACTCGCGCTCACCCTCTTCGCGATGAAGATGGCTCGGCGACCGCCGACGGCAAAGCGAACGTACGGCTACTACCGAGCAGAAATCCTTGCGGCGCTCGCAAACGGCGCAACGCTCGTCGCCATCGCCATCTACATCTTTCTCGAGGCGTACGAACGTTTTCAGGATCCGCCGCAAGTGGAGGGGCCCCTAATGCTGGCAGTCGCGTGCGGCGGCTTGCTGGTCAATGGCGTCGGGCTTTGGTTGCTTCGTGGAGGCCGAGAAGGAAATCTGAACGTACGGGGCGCCTGGCTCCACGTGCTAACTGATGCGTTGGGGAGCGTCCAGGCCATTGTCGCCGGGGCGTTGATTTGGGCGTTCGCGTGGTACTGGGTCGATCCACTCGCCTCTGTGCTGATCGGTCTGCTGGTGATCTATTCGTCCTGGTCTCTGATTGCCCAGTCGGTCGGCGTGCTGATGGAGGGGGCACCTGGAAACGTCAAGGTGGACGACGTACGCGCAGCCCTTCTTGACTTGCCGCACGTGTCGAGTGTCCATGACCTGCATGTCTGGACGATTACGAGCGGCTTCGTGGCGCTCTCAGCCCACGTCACCTGCATCGAGCCAGCGAAGCGGGATGAAGTGCTCCAGTCGGCGCAGCGCATGCTGGCCGAACGGTTCGGCATCCGGCATTCGACTATCCAGATCGACCGCGATCCATCATGCGACAGCGTGGCGCACTCCATGCCGTAGGGTCCCGCAATCGGGCCGGACGTACTGAACACCATGTGGAATCGACTCCGTTACACCGTCTGGGCGTCCGCCTACGATGCCGTCGCCAATGCCGCTGGATTCGACGCTGCGCGTCGTCTCTCGATTGAGCGCCTGCGGCTTGCTCCCGGCGACCGTCTGTTGATGGCGGGCGCCGGAACCGGATTGGACTTGCCGCACCTGCCCTCGAACGTAGACGTCACGGCGGTTGACGTGACACCCGCGATGCTGCAGCGACTCGAACGGCGAGCGGCGAGCCAACATCGGACCGTGACGACGCACATCATGGACGCCAGGCAGCTGGCATTCCCGGCAGCGTCGTTCGATGCGGTGTTGTTGCACCTGATTCTTGCGGTCATGCCGCAACCGGAACAAGGGGTGCGGGAAGCTGTGCGGGTGTTGAAATCGGGAGGTCGGATCGGTGTGTTCGACAAATTTCTCAGGGATGAAGAGCGACCATCGCTGAAGCGACGGGTGCTCAATGCCGTGGCCAAACCGCTGTTTTCGGACTTGAATCGCAGGCTGGGCCCGCTCATTGCCGGCACTCCACTCGTGATCGAACACGATCAGCCCGTCGCCTTTGGAGGCACGTACCGAGTGGTGACCCTGATCAAAGACGACGACGGGTCGCGATCGAGCGGCGAGGCGGCATGAACAAGACGCGGTTCGCCATTCCTGAATAACGCGATTTGTATCCTTCGTCTGAGGGCGTAGACGGGACGGCCCCTCTCCTAAAATACAAGACACGAGAGCCGGCATTGCATGCCGACTCTCGATATCAGCTCGCTACCTACATAGCGGGCAGCAACCCGTTGATCCGATCTTGGTCGCCGCAGCTGCGGCGGTTCCGAACATCGCCACCAGAGCAGCCGCGAGACCAATCAGCTTCATCTTCATCGCCATCTCCCATTCGAGATGTGGCGGCCCATCCGCCACGCCAACGAGGTTAAGGTCTCGACACGGCTTGAAGGTCAACCCCCTTGACCTTCAAGCCGACTTGAAGGTGTTCTAATGAGAAGCATGGGTGCTTTGCTCATCGGTGACCTGGCAGAACGCGCGGGAGTACCGACCGCGACGATCCGGTACTACGAATCGATCGGATTGCTCAAGCGCGCTCCGAGGGCTTCCTCGGGCTACCGGCGGTACTCGGAGCAGACAGTTGAGGAGCTCCGTTTCATAAAGAAGGCGCAGGCGCTCGGCTTCTCCCTCGACGAGGTCGCGGAAATCCTTCAGCTCTCGCGCGCAGGCAAGAAGCCGTGCGCACAGGTGCTGTCCCTTGGCCACGAACACCTCGCCGCAGTCGATGAACGGATCCGTCAACT
>DATEKY010000332.1:0-9148 GCA_035277225.1 Xanthobacteraceae bacterium | reverse complement strand
CGCCTCGCGAAAATCATCCCAGCCGGTGTGGCCGAGCGCCTGCGCGAGCCGGGTGAAGGACGCCGGCTGCAGACCCGCGGTCGCGGCGAGATCGCGCATCGAGCGCGTCGTGGCGTCGAAGTCGTTGCGGGCGATGAAGCGTCCCGCCTCGCGCAGGCGGCCGGGAAGCGTCGGCAGCGCGAGGCGCAATTTTTCCAGTGGCGAGACAAGAGCCTCACTCATGAAACAAATGTTGCATATAACCAAGATTGCTGCAACAATTGTCTTATCAGGCGCCCAGGCGGTCCTTCAGCGCGGGGCTGATATGGATGCGAGCGAGCAACGGGTGAGCCGGCCGAGACAGCGCATGCGGCTGTCCTGGTCCGATCAGCGTTTTCGCGGCCTCGTCTGGCAGGTCGTGGTGGTCGGTCTCGTCGCCGCGGTTCTGTTCTGGCTCTGGCGCAACACTGTCCACAATCTCGACGTACGGCGGATCTCCACCGGCTTTGGCTTCCTGTCGCGCGAGGCCGGCATGCCGATCGCGGACTCGCTGATCGCGTACCGGCCGAGCGACACCTATGCGCGTGCGCTGCTTGTCGGCGTTCTCAACACGCTGCGGGTGGCGTTGATCGGCATCATTCTCGCGACCATTCTCGGCACGCTGATCGGCATCGCGCGGCTCTCGAAGAACTGGCTGCTGGCGAAGCTCGCGGCGGTCTATGTCGAAACGCTGCGCGACCTGCCGCTGCTCTTGCAACTGCTTGCGTGGTACGTCGTGCTGCAAGGCCTTCCTCCCGGACGGCAGGCGTTGCATCCGGTCGCCGGCGTCTACCTCTCCAATCGCGGGCTGGTCGTTCCGACCATCGCCTGGCTCCCGGTGCACGTATGGGTTCTGCTCGCCGTCGCGGCGGGCATCGCTGCGACCTGGATCTACCGCCGCTTCGCGCGGGCGCGGCAGATGCGTGACGGCCAGCCGCGCCGCGTGTGGCCCGCGGCCCTGTTGCTCGTCATCGGTCTCCCTGCGTTGGTCAGCGTCGCGCTCGACGTGGCATGGACGGTCAGCTGGCCGGAGCTGCGCGGCTTCAACTTTGCGGGCGGCACGGTGCTCTCGCCCGAATATGTCGCGCTGCTCCTCGCGCTGACGACTTACACGGCCGCTTTCATCGCCGAGATCGTGCGCGCCGGCATCCTCTCCGTCTCGTCGGGACAATGGGAAGCCGCGAATGCGATCGCCCTGCGGCGTGGCCTGGCGCTGCGCCTCGTCGTGCTGCCGCAGGCGCTGCGCGTCATCATCCCGCCGCTCACCAGCCAATATCTCAATCTGACGAAAAACTCGTCGCTCGCGGTCGCGATCGGCTACCAGGACATCGTGTCGATCGCAAACACCACGCTGAACCAGACCGGCCAGGCGATCGAAGGCATCGCGCTGATCATGGCGGTGTTCCTCGTCGTCAGCCTGTCCATCAGCCTCGCGATGAACTGGTACAACGCGCGCATCGCGTTGGTGGAACGATGAGCGATACCGCGAAGATCGCTCTCGGGACGGCGGTTGCCGGCGTGCCGGAAGCCGCGCCGCGCAATCAGATGCGCCGGTCGATCGTCTGGGCGCGCACCAACCTGTTCTCGTCGTGGATTTCGTCGGCGATCACGGTGCTGCTCGCGGTCCTGATCCTGCGCGCGCTTTACGGCATCGTGCAGTGGGGCATCGTCAACGCGATCTGGTGGGTGCCGGACAGTCAGACGCAAAGTTGCCGCGCACTGCGTGGCGTCGGTGCGTGCTGGGCGGTGGTGACCGAGAAGCACCGCTTCATCCTGTTCGGCACCTATCCGTTCGAGGAGCAATGGCGGCCCGCGCTCGCGATCCTGCTGTTCATCGGGCTCTATGTCGTTTCGGCGATGCGCCGCTTCTGGCGCAAGGAATTGATCCTGATCTGGCTCGGCGCGCTGACCGTCATCGGCACCCTGATGTGGGGCGGCGTGTTCGGCCTCTCATACGTGCCGCAGGAACGCTGGGGCGGGCTTGCCGTCACGCTGATCCTTGCGACCTTCGGGCTCGCGTTTGGATTCCCGCTCGGCGTTCTGGTCGCGCTCGGGCGACGCTCCCACCTGCCGGCCATCAAGGCCATCTGCGTGATGTACGTGGAGCTGATCCGCGGGGTTCCGCTGGTCAGCCTCCTGTTCATGGCGAGCGTGATGTTTCCGCTGTTCCTTCCCGACGGCATCAGTATCGACAAGCTGCTGCGCGCGCAGGTCGCGATCGTCCTGTTCGCGGGCGCCTATCTTGCCGAAGTGGTGCGCGGAGGGCTGCAGGCGCTGCCCAAGGGACAGGCCGAAGGCGCCGACGCGCTCGGGCTGTCTTATTGGCAGAAGACCGGGCTCATCGTGTTGCCGCAGGCGCTGCGGCTGGTCATTCCGCCGCTGGTGAACACGTTCATCGGCTTCTTCAAGGACACGAGCCTGGTGCTGATCATCGGCATCTTCGATCTGCTCACGGCCGGCAAGACCGCGATCATCGAGCCGGCTTGGCAAAGCTTCAGCCTCGAGGTCTATGTCGTCGTCGGGATGATCTACTTCGCGTTCTGCTTTGCGATGTCGCGCTACAGCCAGCGGCTCGAGGCGGAACTGAATCGTAGCACGCGGCACTAGGCCAGAGAAAACTAACCGCGTTTGCGCGCCGTCATCGCGGCATAAACCGAGATCGCCTCGCGCGGCTCCGCGCGGCGGTGGGCGCGGGTCTGCGGTGCCTGCTGCCGCGTTGCGATCAGCTGCGCCAGGAACGGCGCCGCGGGATGGCGCGAATGGGTGAACGCGCGCTCGGCCGGAGCGGGTGCCTCGATCGCGATCAGCGCACGGCTCTCGCTGATGTCCGGCGCAGCGATGTCGGCGGCCACGCGGTGCGTGACCCGTCCGACCGTTGAAGTTGCGACACCACTGACACGCATCGGCTTGTCTCGAAACGGGACAAACATCCCCGCCTGAGGCCCGAAGTCGCAACGGGCGTGCCGCGCGCGGGGTTCCGCTACGTCATCCGTATTTCTCCACGATCAGTTTGCCGAATCCTTAGGAATTTCCCGACACATTAAAACGAACCTCTCCACGTCGGCCCGCACTGCGCCATTTATGGAATAAAGGACCGTCCGTGACGCGCTCCCGGAATGATGACGCGGCCTCCGCCCAGCCGGCCGATCCAAGCCGCATCCTGACGTCGATCGGGCTCGTGCCCTACGACTGGCGGATCGATACCGACACGATCGTCTGGGGCGCGAATGCCGCCGAGGTGCTGCAGTTGCGCGACACCGCGGCACTGGCCACCGGCCGCGGCTATGCGGGCTTCCTCGATTCGAGCAATACGACCACGCGCTACGACGCCGTGATGCAGACCGGCGGGCTCGATGTCGGCAACGGCGTTCCCTACCAGACCGAATATTGCCTGCTGGCCGGTCCGAACGGCGCGACCCGGCTGTGGGTCGAGGACAATGGCCGCTGGTTCGCCGGTCCCGACGGGCGTCCGGCGCGCGCGCACGGCGTGGTGCGCGTCATCAACGAGCGTCACGACCACCAGGAGCGGCTCGCCTATCTGTCGCGCTTCGACGGCTTGACCGGCGAGATGAACCGCAATGCGCTGACCGAGACCCTCGCGGTCGCGTTCGACGAGGCGGTGAAGTATCGCGCCTCGTGCGGCTTCATGCTGATCGCGGTCGACAACCTGGCGCGCATCAACGAAGCGTATGGTTTCGGCGTCGCCGACGAGGTGATCGCATCGGTCGGCCGGCGCATCCGCTCGCGCATGCGCGGCGGCGACCTGCTCGGCCGCTTCTCCAGCAACAAGTTCGGCGTGGTGCTCAAGACCTGCACGCCCGACGATCTCACCGCGGCGGCGGACCGCTTCCTCGGCGCGGTGCGCGAAGACGTCGTGCAGACGCAGCATGGTCCGGTTGCGGCCACCATCACCATCGGGGCGGTTTCGGCGCCACGCCATGCACGCAGCGTCGACGAAATGATCGCGCACGCGCAGGAGTCGCTCGATTCCGCCAAGACCAGGCGGCGCGGCTCGTTCGTCGCCTACCGGCCGAATGTCGAGCGCGACGCGGTGCGCAAGGAAAACGTCCGGGCGACCGACAAGATCATCACCGCGCTGAACGAACGGCGCATCGTGCTCGCCTTCGAGCCGATCGTCGAGACCGGCTCGCGCGCGCCCGCATTCTATGAATGCCTGATGCGCATCCGCCGCGCCGACGGGACGATCGTGCCGGCGAGCGCCGTCATCCCGGTCGCCGAGCAGCTCGGGCTGGTCCGCCTGATCGATCACCGCGTGATCGAGCTGGCGACCGCGGAGCTCGCGGCTGCGCCGTCGCTGCGGGCGAGCCTCAATGTTTCGCCGGACTCGCTCGTCGATCCGGACTGGTGGTCTGCGCTCGGCGCGCAACTGCGCGCAAACCCCGGCGCCGCGCAGCGCATGACGCTCGAGATCACCGAGACCACCGCGATCCGGAACATCGACGAGACGGCGGGCTTCGTGTCGCGCGCCAAGGACCTGGGCTGCCGCATCGCGATCGACGACTTCGGCGCCGGCTACACCTCGTTCCGCAACCTGCGCCGGCTCGGCGTCGACATGATCAAGATCGACGGTGCGTTCGTGCAGAACCTGCCGCGCTCGAAGGATGATCGCGCCTTCGTGCGCACGCTGGTCGATCTCGGCCGCTCGCTCGGGCTGACAACGGTCGCCGAATGGGTGCAGGACGAGGCCGGCGCCGAAGTGCTGGCGGAATGGGGCTGCGACTACCTGCAGGGCGCGCTGATCGGGCGCGCGTCGCTGGAGCGGCCGTGGGTGAGTGCGCCGGCGGCCTCCGCCGCCTGCTGAAATAGAGCGCGACCAGCAAAAGTGGATACCGGTTTTGCGTCCGGGCGCGCTGAAATAAAATCTACTTCTCGCCGTTGCTGAGCTTGTCGACCTTCTTCTGCATGTCGGCGAGCTGCTTGCGCAGCTCTTCGAGATCGCTCCCGGACGATGCGGCCGCCGGCGGCTTCTCGGCGTCGCCGCCGCCTTGCTCGTCGTGCCGCGCGAACGGCGTGAACATCGAGAACGCCTGCTTGAACATCTCCATGTTCCGCCGCACCTGCTCCTCCATGATCGGTCCGAACGGCGTCGCGCCGAAGGCCTGGGAGATCTGCTGGCGAAACTTCTCCTGCTCGCGCGTGAAGGATTCGAGCGAGACTTCGAGATAGGACGGCACGAATTTCTGCATCGCGCCGCCATAGAAGCCGATGAGCTGGCGCAGGAACTTGATCGGCAGCAGGTTCTGCGCGCCTTCCTTGTTCTCCTGCTCGAAGATGATCTGGGTCAGCACCGAGCGCGTGATGTCCTCGCCGGTCTTGGCGTCGAACACCGCGAAGTCCTCGCCGTTCTTCACCATCGTGGCGAGGTCCTCGAGCGTCACGTAGGTGCTGGTGCCGGTGTTGTAGAGCCGCCGATTGGCGTACTTCTTGATCGTCACCGGACCTTCGGACTTGGTGGCCATGTCAATGCTCGGTTGGGTTTGAAGACAGAACGAGCGCGGTCAGGTCCGCGCCGGTGTGGGCGTCTTCCACAACGATGGGCGCGCCATCGCGCGCAAGGGCGACAACATCGTCGTAGGTCAAATAGGAGCCGGAACGCGGCCGATAGAACCGCCGCTGCGCGTAGAGCTTGATCGTGACCGGATCGCTGGCAGGCACCATCGGGCGTCCGTTGTGCGCGGTAACTGACGCCAGCATAAGCAATTTTTGGTGAGGCGGGCTACCATTTTGTGCACGGCGGTATATTTGCCGCAAAAGCCCGGCCGTTGCGTATAGTTAGCCCGTGCTGCTGCGCAGCAGGCCAGGCTTTGGCCGGTCTTATTGACAGGGCGAAAGCAGGCTATCAAGGATGCCGGGATAGGTCGGCGGACCGCGGCGAGAGCCATCGCAGGAACCAGGAGATTTCACATGGAAGACGTTGTCATCGTGGGCGCGGCGCGCACCCCGGTCGGAGCATTCAATGGCGCATTCGGCAGTCTTCCGGCCCATGAGTTGGGCAAGACCGCGATTACCGAGGCCCTGAAGCGGGCAGGGGTCGAAGGCAAGCAGGTCTCGGAAGTCATCATGGGGCAGATCCTGACCGCCGGTCAGGGCCAGAACCCGGC
Source organism: Xanthobacteraceae bacterium (assembly GCA_035277225.1). Classification (GTDB taxonomy): domain Bacteria; phylum Pseudomonadota; class Alphaproteobacteria; order Rhizobiales; family Xanthobacteraceae; genus PALSA-894. Next base: position 3,008 of record DATEKY010000332.1, on the reverse strand, counting down.
GCGCCAGGCCTCGATCGCGGCCGGCATTCCGGTGGAAAGCCCGGCCTGGGGCGTGAACCAGCTGTGCGGCTCGGGTCTGCGCGCGGTCGCACTCGGCTACCAGGCGATCATGAACGGCGACTCGGAGATCGTGGTCGCGGGCGGGCAGGAGTCGATGAGCATGGCGCCGCACGCGCAGCACCTGCGCAGCGGCACCAAGATGGGCTCGCTCGAACTGGTCGACACCATGATCAAGGACGGGCTGTGGGATGCCTTCAATGGCTACCACATGGGCACCACCGCCGAGAACGTCGCCAAGCAGTACCAGATCACGCGCGCGCAGCAGGACGAGTTCGCGGTCGCCTCCCAGAATAAAGCCGAGGCCGCCATGAAAGCCGGCAAGTTCAAGGACGAGATCGTCGCGGTCACGATCAAGGGCCGCAAGGGCGATGTCGTGGTCGACACCGACGAATACCCGAAGGCGGGCGTGACGCTGGAATCGATTTCCAAGCTGCGTCCGGCGTTCGACAAGGAAGGCGGCGTCACCGCCGCGAACGCCTCGGGCATCAATGACGGCGCTGCGGCGCTGATCCTGATGAGCGGCAAGCAGGCCGCCAAGGAAGGCAAGAAGGTGCTCGCCCGCATCGTGTCCTGGGCGCACGCCGGCGTCGATCCGAAGATCATGGGCACCGGGCCGATCCCCTCCTCGCGCGCCGCGCTCAAGAAGGCCGGCTGGAACATCGGCGATCTCGACCTGATCGAGGCGAACGAGGCCTTTGCCGCGCAGGCCTGCGCGGTCAACAAGGACCTCGGCTGGGATACCTCCAAGGTCAACGTCAACGGCGGCGCGATCGCGATCGGCCATCCGATCGGCGCGTCCGGCGCGCGCGTGCTCACCACGCTGCTGTTCGAGATGCAGAAGCGCGACGCCAAGAAGGGCCTCGCCACGCTCTGCATCGGCGGCGGCATGGGCATCGCGCTGTGCGTGGAACGCTGAACCGCGCTGCAGCAAAAATCGTCAATTGAAGGCGTCATGCCCGGCCTTGTGCCGGGCATCCACGTCTTTAAGCTGTGACGAACCAAGGCGTGGATGACCGGGCCAAGCCCGGCCATGACGAATAGAAAAATTCTCCAGGAGGAACATAGATGGCCCGAGTTGCAGTGGTGACCGGCGGTACGCGCGGTATCGGCGAGGCGATCTCGAAGGCGTTGAAGGCCGCGGGCTACAAGGTCGCCGCGAGCTATGCCGGCAACGACGAGGCGGCGAACAAGTTCAAGGCCGAGACCGGCATCAACGTCTACAAGTGGGACGTGTCGAACTACGACGCGTGCGTCGCGGGCCTGAAGCAGGTCGAGGCCGATCTCGGGCCGGTGGAAGTGCTGGTCAACAACGCGGGCATTACCAAGGACGCGCCGTTCCACCGCATGACGCCCGAGCAGTGGTACGCGGTGATCAACACCAATCTCAACTCGCTGTTCAACATGACCCGTCCGGTCTGGGACGGCATGCGCACGCGCAAGTTCGGCCGCGTCATCAACATCTCGTCGATCAACGGCCAGAAAGGCCAGTTCGGCCAGGCCAACTATTCGGCCTCCAAGGCCGGCGACGTCGGTTTCACCAAGGCGCTGGCGCTCGAAGGCGCGCGCGCCGGCATCACGGTGAATGCGATCTGCCCGGGCTACATCGCGACCGAGATGGTCAAGGCAGTGCCGAAGGACGTGCTCGACAAGAACATCCTGCCGCTGATCCCGGCCGGCCGCCTCGGCGAGCCGGAGGAGATCGCGCGCTGCGTCGTGTTCCTCGCCTCCGACGACGCCGGCTTCATCAGCGGATCGACGCTGTCGGCGAACGGCGGGCAATACATGAGCTGACCCGCGGAGCATGATGCCGGACAGGATCATGCCCCACGAATAACGGGGCGCGCGCCGATGGACCTTGGACTGTCGTCCGACCAAGTTGCGTTGCAAGCGCGCGCCCGCGCGTTTGCCGATGAGGTCGTGCGTCCGCGCGCGGCCGAGATCGACGCGCAGGAGCAGTATCCGTGGGACATCGTCGCCGCGCTGACGCAGGCGGGCTTCGTCGGCATGACGATCCCGCAGGCTCTGGGCGGGCAGGGACGTTCATACCTTGATGCGGTGCTGGTGATCGAGGAGATGGCGAAGCGCTGCACTGTCACGGCGCGCATCGTGGTCGAGACCAACATGGGCGCGATCTCGACCGTGATGGCCTATGGCAACGACGAACAGAAGCGGCTCGCGGCCGGCCTCGTGCTCGGCGGCGACAAGCCCGCGATCTGCATCACCGAGCCCGAGGCCGGCTCCGACGCGCTGGCGATGACGACGCGCGCCGACCGGCGCGGCGAGCGCTACATCATCAACGGCCGCAAGCACTGGATCACCGGCGCGGGCGTGTCGCGGCTGCATCTGATCTTCGCGCGCGTGTTCGACGAGGCCGGCAACGATCTCGGCATCGGCGGCTTCCTCGCGGTGCGTGACGAGGCCAAGGGTCTGCGGCTGGCGCGGCGCGAGCGCACCATGGGCCTGCGCGGCATGCCCGAGGGCGAACTGGCGTTCGAGGATCTCGAAGTCGCGGCCGATATGGCCGTGCTGCCGCCCTCGGGGTTCCGCCGCGGCTTTGCCGACCTGATGACCGCCTACAACAGCCAGCGCGTCGGGGCCGGAACGGTCGCGATGGGCATCGCGGCGGGTGCGCTCGATCTCGCGGTCGACTGGGTGAAGGAGCGCGAGCAGTTCGGCCGCCCGATCGGCGAATTCCAGGGGCTGCAATGGATGCTCGCCGACATGCAGACGCAACTGACCGCGTCGCGGCTGATGCTGTACCAGGCGGCGCGCTCGCGCGGGGCCGGGTCGGACTTTCCCGATCCGATGCTCGCCGCGCAGGCCAAGATCCTCGCCAGCGAAGCCGCGATCCGCATCGTCAACGACGCGCTGCAGATGTTCGGCGCGCGCGGCTATTCGCGCGACCTGCCGCTCGAACGCATGACGCGCGACGTGCGCATGTTCACGAT
>DATEKY010000331.1:0-4107 GCA_035277225.1 Xanthobacteraceae bacterium | reverse complement strand
TGTTAAAGCCGGGCGTGCGGTCTTCGCTCATAATGGCCTCGCCTAAGGGGAGTTTCGTCGAACCCGTCGGTTCCCATGTATCGGACCGAAAGGGGACGTCAAGGCGGCACGGTGCCCCGAAATTGTATCGTGTGTACCGCCTGCGGAGGTGGGAAGTTCGTTCCGCGGGGGCGCGCCGCGACGACAGCTTTGTTCGCCGGATCGGTTCGTCGTCAGTAAGCCGCAACGCCGTCGCGCACGCGGCGGTCGTCTTCCGCTGCCATCATGGCGGCGAGCCCGGCGACGTCGGTCGTGTGCCGCCAGCCGAGTTTTTCGGCGGCATTCTTCGGTGCGCCCACCGGGTCGTGGACTTCGGCAGGCCGGTGACGGCGCGGGTCTATGCGCACAAGCACCCGGCCGCTTCTCGTGTCGGTGCCGATCTCGTCGACGCCCTTTCCCGACCACGCGATGGCGAATCCGAAATGCGCCGCGGCGAGCTCGACAAAGCGGCGCACGCTGGTGGCGACGCCGGTTGCGAGCACGAAATCGCTTGCCGTGTCCTGTTGCAGCATGCGCCACATGCCCTCGACGTAATCGTCCGCGAAACCCCAGTCGCGCCGGGCGTCGAGATTGCCGAGCGCAAGATGATCGCGCCGCCCGTGCTTCACGCCGGCAAGGCCGACCGTAATGTGGCGGGTGACGAATTCGTGTCCGCGCAGCGGAGACTCGTGATTGAACAGAATGCCCGAGGCGCAGAACATGCCGTAAGCCTCGCGGTAGTTGACCGCGAAATTATGCGCCATCATCTTGGCGACGCCGTACGGGCTGCGCGGATGGAACGGCGTCGACCCGTGTTGCGGCGCCGGCGCATTGCCGAACATTTCCGAGGTCGAGGCCTGGTAGAAGCGCGCGCCGGGCGCGGCCAGGCGCATGGCCTCGAGCAGGCGGACCGTGCCGTGCGCATTCACCTCCATGGTGAAGATCGGCAACTGGAAGGACGCGCCGACGAAGCTCTGTGCCGCGAGGTTATAGACCTCGTCCGGCTTTACCCGTTCGATCATGCGGACGATGTTAGACAGCTCGAGCATTTCGCAATCGTACGGCTCGACCTCGCGCGCGATGCCCAGATATTCAAGCCGCGCGAAGCTCGACGACGCGCTGGGCCGCGTCGCGCCGACCACGCGATAGCCTTTGGAGAGCAGCAGCCTTGCGAGATACGCGCCGTCCTGTCCGGAGACGCCGGTGATCAGCGCGGTTCTGCTCACGAGGTCAGCCGGGCTTTCCGTCCTCGCTCGCGACGCGCGCGATCGTGCCGCCGCCGAATGTCGGGCGATTGAGCGACATACGCTGCACGCCCTTGCCGAAGCCCTGCGCGCGCTTGGAGGAGAGCGTGCGCGAGTTGACGCCGATCCAGCCGATTTCCGAAGAGAGGCGGCCGTATTCGATCTTCGGGCAGCGGTCCATCACGACCTTCATGCCGTTGGCTTCGGCGAGCGCTGCGGCTTCGTCGTTGCGCACAGTAAGCTGCATCCAGATGACGCGCGGGCGCGGGCTCATCGCGAGCGCTTCCTGCACGATCGGCACCGCGTACTTCGCGCCGCGGAAGATGTCGACCATGTCGACCGGCTCGGGGATGTCGGCAAGCTTGCCGTAGATCTTGCGGCCGAGCAGCTCCTGGCCGGCGAGGCCCGGATTGACCGGGATCATATTGTAGCCGCGCTCGCCCAGATACTTGAACGCGAAATAGCTCGGCCGGTTGTCCTTGGCGGACGCACCGACCATCGCGATCGTCTTCACGGTGTTGAGGATGCCGCGGATGTAGCTGTCGTCGTAACGGTCGTGGTTCATGATGCCGTCCAGTCACGGCATCATATGGCGGTCAAGCACTCAAAGGTCCAGCGGGGATCGCGGGCTTATTCGTGGCGCATGCGCTCAGCGCATCAGGATGTTGAGCGGCTTCCCGGGGCGTTGCGCGGTCGCGGTCTTGACCGGCTTCAACGAGGCGTTCTTGACGGTGCGGATCGGCGCGGCGGCCGGAGCAGGCGCGGCGGGCGCAGCGTAAGCGGTCGCGGTCGTCGGCTGCGCGTACTTGTCCATCACCATCTGGCAGCCCTGGCTTAGCCGGCTTTTGTTCTGAACCATGCAGGCGACGGTGCGGCCGCGGTCCGGGATGGTGTGCGAGCAGACGCGGAAGGCGTCGTTCATGCAGAGGTTTTGCTCTTCGGCGGTCTGGGCGAAAGCCGAGGCCGACAGCACGATGGTGAATGCTGCCGCAAGCGCGATCCGGTTCTGCATGACGTGTCCCCTTCGAGTGCCGGGGACTTTGCGGAGCCTCGTGCCGCCCGGCGCGAGCCAACGCATCCCCTTCGAGGGGTTAGACGCGCCGGGGCGGAAGAAGGTTCAATCGGTGGCAAAGAAAAGGCAGGCGGCGGCGCCGGGCCCTTTATGCGGTTAACGGAGAGGAAACGGCCGCCTCGCGCTCGGCCAAAGCCGCCCGCAGCCGCGTATTTTCGGCCTGCAACGCCGCAATCCGCTCCTGCACGGTACCGAGCAAGCCCTCGACCTCCTCCACGGTCATCCGCGCCGTGATGTGCTGCGAGCAGTTCACGTCCCAGGCCTCGATGGTGAACAGGATGGCTCGCTCGGGCTTCGCCCGGTAGCCATGGTCGAACAGCTTCGCGATCAGCGCGTCGTCGTTCTCCACCACCCGCGCCCGGCCCCACAGCTTGATGCGCTGGCGGCGCGAGAAATCGAGCAGGAACAGGTAGGCGCGGTCGTTTTCCGAGAGATTGCCCAAGGTGATGAACTGCTTGTTGCCGCGATAGTCGGCAAAGCCGAGCGTGCGCTCGTCCACCACCTTGATGAAGCCCTTCGGGCCGCCGCGATGCTGGATATAGGGCGCGCCCTCGGCCGAGGCGGTGGCGAGAAACGCGGTGTCCTGCTCGGCGATGAAGGCGGCAAGCTCCGGCGTGACGGCGCTCGGAAAGCCGTGCTCGACTTTCTTGGCGTAGGCCTGTGCGGTGCCGCGCTCGGCCTGCGCGCGGCGGACCGCCGGTGTGAAGACCAGGTCGCTGTTGCTCATGGCTCGCCTCCTTGCGACCGAATATAGCCGGCTTCAGGTCTGGCATAATTGGCATTGTTAGCAAGTCATTGTTGCACTAATTGGAATAATATGGACCGGATCGAGGACATCGAGGTCTTCGCCGAGGTGGCCGGCCAGGGGAGCTTCACCGCCGCCGCCCGGCGGCTCAACCGTTCGCCCGCGGCGGTCACGCGCGCGGTCGCCGACCTCGAAGCCCGCCTCGGCGTGCGGCTGCTCAACCGCACCACGCGCGCGGTCAGCCTCACCGATGCCGGCGAGCGTTTCCTCGGCGGCGCGCGGCGTGTGCTCGCGGATCTGACCGAGATTGAACAGGCCGCGGCCGGACAGGGCAGCGCGCCGCGCGGCGAGCTTGCCGTCACCGCACCGATCCTGTTCGGGCGGCTGCATGTGCTGCCGGTCGTCAACGCGTTCCTGCGGCAGTTTCCTGACGTGAGCGTGCGGCTGATGTTGCTCGACCGGCCGGTCGACCTGACCGAGGAACGGCTCGATGCCGCGATCCGCATCGGACCGCTCGCGGACTCGAGCGCGATCGTCGCGACGCTCGGAAGCTTGCGCCGCGTGGTGGTGGCGGCGCCGTCCTATCTGCAGCAACGCGGCGCGCCGCAGCATCCGGCGGAGATCGCGGGCTACGATGTTGTCGTGTTCGGCGGACTTGGGGCAGGGCAGTGGGACTTCGGCGCAGATGGCGCGGTGCGCCTGTCGCCGCGCCCCACCGTGACGACGGCTGAAGCCGCGATCGACGCGGTGAGCGAGGGGATGGGGATCACGCGCGTGCTCGGCTATCAGGCGGCCGATGCGCTGGCACGCGGCGCGGTCACGCAGCTGCTTGCTGCTTTCGGACGTGAGGCGACTCCCGTGAGCCTGCTCTATCCGGGCGGCGCGCATCCGCCGCCGAAGCTGCGCGCCTTCATCGACTTTGCGGTGCCGAAACTGCGCGCGCGGCTTGCCGAAATCGAGCAAGCGTTGGCGTAAGGCTTACTTCTCTTCAATCACCTTGCGGCACTTCTCGCTGATCTTGTCCTTGT
>DATEKY010000330.1:0-8629 GCA_035277225.1 Xanthobacteraceae bacterium | reverse complement strand
GCGGCCGATCGCGGGCAGATCACCTTCGAGGGCGAAATCGTCGCCGACGCGCGTCCCTCGCGGCGTACCTTGCGCGGCATCGCGCGCACGTTCCAGAACATCCGCCTGTTCCCGCACCTGACCGTGCTGGAAACCGTGATGATCGGCGAGCACTGCCGCTCCTATCCCTCGATGTGGAAGGCGTTCGCGAGCGCGGTGCTGCAACGCCCGTTCGGCGAGGCGCGCGAGGAAGGCCGCATGCGCGACAACGCGCTCGACCTGCTCTCCTTTTTCGGCCTCGCCGACCAGTGCGACGCGAAGGCGACCGACTTGCCCTACGGCGACCAGCGCAAGCTCGAAATGGCGCGGGCGCTTGCGACCCAGCCGCGACTACTCCTGCTCGACGAACCCGCCGCCGGCATGAACCCGCACGAGACGCACGAACTCGACGAACTGATCACGCGCGTGCGCGACCGCGGCGTCACCATCGTGCTGGTCGAGCACGACATGCGCCTGGTGATGGACATCTCCGATCGCATCACGGTGCTCAACTTCGGCACCAAGATCGCCGACGGCTCGCCGGAGGAAATCCAGCGCAACCCGGCCGTGATCGAGGCCTATCTCGGCGAGGACGTGCCGCTATGAGCATGCTGTCGATCTCGGGGCTGCGCGCCGGCTACGGCAAGATCGAGGTGCTGCACGAGGTCGCGCTGTCGATCGAGCAGGGGCAGATCGTCACGCTGATCGGCGCCAACGGCGCCGGCAAGACCACGCTGCTCAAGACCATCTCCGGTCTGATCCGCCCGGCCGGTGGAACGATCGAATTCGAAGGCGAGAGCATCGTGCGCCGCCCGCCGCACCGGATCGTCGCACGCGGCCTGAGCCACGTGCCCGAGGGCCGCGCGATCCTCAAGCGCATGACCGTGCTCGATAACCTGCGCATGGGCGCTTACGTGCGCAATGACAGCGAGATCGGCCGCGATATCGACGCGGTGTTCGTGCGCTTCCCGGTGCTGGCGGAACGACGCGACCAGATGGCCGGCACGCTTTCCGGCGGCGAGCAGCAGATGCTGGCGATCGGCCGCGCGCTGGTGGCGCGCCCGCGCCTGCTGCTGCTCGACGAGCCTTCGCTCGGCCTCGCCCCGAAATTCGTCACGCGCATCTTCCTCACCCTTCGGGAGTTGAAGCAGGAGGGCAAAACCATTCTTCTGGTCGAGCAGAATGCCCGGCAGGCGCTGCAGGTTGCGGACCGCGGCTACGTGATGGAGCGCGGGCGGATCGTGCTGAGCGGCTCGGGCCAGGAACTGCTCAGCACGCCGGAGGTGCGCCAGACCTACCTCGGCCAAAGCGCCGCATAGAGCACGGTCAGGAAGGGACCTTCGATGGACTACCAAGGCAACCGGAACCGGGTACTATAAAGCCAGGCAAAACGGGAATTCGGCCGCGAACGCGGCTTTGGTTGGCAGACTTTTGGGAGGAGAACGCCAATGCGCATTTTGGGACACGTCACGTTCGCAATTGCCACCGCACTGTTGGTACTGCCGCCTTCATTGGCGAACGCGCAAGCCAAGCTCGACGGCCGCACGGTCAAGATCGGCTGCCTCGCGCCCTTGACCGGCAAGGGCGCCGAATGGGGCCAGGCGGCGAAACCCTCGATGGAGATCGCCGCCGAAGAGATCAACGCCAAGGGCGGCATCGGCGGAGTGCCGATCGAGCTGATCTGCTATGACACGCAGACGCTGGAAGCCGAAGCCCTCAAGGCGATGAGCCGGCTGGTCGACCGCGACCGTGTGCTGGTGATCTCCGGCCCGTGCTTCAGCGGCGAGTTCGAAACCATCGCGCCGCAGCTCGATTCGCGCTTCAAGACCGTCATCAATTCCTACTGCTCGGCCAAGCCCGGCCTTTCGGCGATGAGCAAGTGGGCGTTCCGCAACACGCTGACCAGCGACAAGCAGCTCAAGCCGGTGGTCGACGCGTGGGTGAAGGAATACAAGATGAAGAAGGTCGTCATCATCTATGACGCCGAGGACGCGGTCTCGAAGGGCGAAGGCGCGGGCGTGCTGCCGGTGCTGTTCAAGGAGCACGGCATCGAGGTGCTCGACCAGCTCACCTACCGCACCAAGGACACCGACTATTCGGCGCAGGTGACGAAAGCGAAATCGCTCGGCGCCGAAGGCATCGGGCTCGGCTCCTGCTACCAGAACGCCGCCGCCATCGCGAAAGAGATGGCGAAGCAGGGCCTCAACGTGCCGATCGTCGGCGGCGCCTGCGCCGGCGCCCCCGGCTTCATCGAGATCGCCGGCAAGGCGGCGGAAGGCGCCTACATGTCGACCGCAGCGTGGGTGGACGATCCCCGCGCCGAAGTGCAGGCTTACATGAAGAAGATCACCGCCAAGCTCAACGGCGCCCAGCCGCCCTACAGCGGGCCGCGCGCCTACGACATCATCTATTCCTACAAATACTGCATCGAGAAATCCGGCGTGACCAACAAGGCGGCCGATCTCGACAGCGACCGCGACAAGATCCGCAACTGTCTCGGCGGCTTGAAAGGCTTCCCCGGCGTCGCGGGCGAGATCACCATGAACGAGGTGCGCGACGGCGCCGGCTCGAGCGCGATCCTCAAGGTGGTGAACGGGAAGTATGTGAACATGGCGAAGTAGGCGGGGGGCATCGCTCTCTCCTTCTTCCCCTCTCCCCGCTCGCGGGGAGAGGGTGGCGAGGACCGCAGGTCCGAGCCGGGTGAGGGGAACCTGCGACTATTGCGACGGGCCCCTCATCCGCCTCGCGGAGTTCATCATCGGGCGGCGCGTTCGCGCCGGCCCGTTGGCTCGGCACCTTCTCCCCGCTCCGCGGGGAGAAGGAAGCGTACCCCTCCCAAAAAAACTGAAAAACAACCCCATGCAAAGAGCCGCCAGAGGGGCGGCGGGAATTCTCACAGCTCCGTGACGGCCGTTGGCGAAAGCGCCTTCCATTCCCAGTTGACTTTCCCGTACTGACGAATTATCAAAATCGTCATTCATCATACCGGACGCCGCTGCGATGAACGCGCAAGTCAAAACCCGGCCCGACGACACCCGCGCCCGCATCGTGGAAACCGCGGACGCGCTGTTCCGTCGCCTCGGCTTCGCCAAGACCGCGGTCGCCGACATCGCGGCCGAGCTAAGCATGTCGCCGGCCAATGTCTACCGCTTCTTCCCCTCCAAGAACGCGATCGTCGAAGCAATCTGCCAGCGCTGCCTGAACGAGTTAGACAGCAAGGCCTGGGCGGTGGTGCGCTCGGGAGACACGGCGGCGTCGCGGCTGGAGCAGCTGTTCGTTGAGATCTTCAAGTACCACAGGGACAACCTGATCACCGAGCACCGCGTGCACGACATCGTGCTGGTCGCCATGGAGAACAACTGGGCGGTGATCGAGGCGCATGTCGAGATGATCCGCGCCGTAATCGAAAAGATCCTGCGCGACGGCGTCGAAAAGGGCGAGTTCGACCCCGTCGACGCGCGCGAGACCTCTATGGTGATCAAGCGCGCGATGGTCCACTTCTGCCATCCCCTGATGGTCGCCGAATGCCTGCAGGAGGACGACGGCGAGACCGAAGTCCGGGCCACGATCCGCTTCCTGCTGCGCGCCATCACACCCCGCAGGTAATCGACCATGCGCCACCCACTATGCGACTTACTGCGCCTGAAGACTGACGAATCAGGAAATTTATCACTCGTCACAAATCTGTGATCGACGGAGAGTCCCGATGCTGACGACCCCTCGCTTCGCTGCCCTCGCCACCGTGCTGCTGCTCGCCGGTTGCGAGGCCTCGACCGCGCCGGCAATCAAGAGCGAACGGCCGGTGCAGGTGCAGCGCGTCGCGTTCGAAAGCGAAAACGCGTCGCGCGAATTCGTCGGCGTGGTGCGGGCGCGGCATGAGACCGATCTCGGTTTCCGCGTCGCCGGCAAGATCGTGACGCGCATCGTCAATGTCGGCGACCGCGTGCGCGCCGGCGACGTCGTGGCGCGGCTCGACCCGCAGGACGCGCAGCTGCAGGCCGGGAGCGCATCGGCCGAGCTTGCCGCCGCGACCTCCAACCAGGCGCAGACTGCCGCCGATCACCAGCGCTATGTGACTTTGCGCGAACGCGGCTTCGCCTCGATCGCGGATTTCGACCGCAAGAAGCTGGCGAAGGACGAGGCCGAAGGCCGCGTCGAGCGGGCGAAGCGCGCGCTCGAGCTCGCACGCAACCAGCTGGCCTATACCGAACTGAAGGCCGACGCCGACGGCGTCATTACCGCGACGCTCGCCGAGCCGGGACAGGTGGTGGCGATCGGACAGCCGGTCGCGCGGCTCGCGCATCACGGCGAGAAGGAAGCGGTCGTCGCGCTGCCCGAGAGCTGGCTCGCCGAGGCGCGCAAGGCGAAGGCGACGGTCCGGCTGTGGCATGACCGCGAGCGCGCATTTGCCGCCACCCTGCGCGAGCTTTCGCCGCAGGCCGATGCGGCGAGCCGCACCTATGCGGCGCGCTTCACCATCCGCGACGCCGACGACGCGGTCGCGTTCGGCATGACGGCAACCGTCGCACTCTCGCTCGGCTCGGACACGCCGGTCGCGCGGCTGCCGCTGTCGGCGATCCTCAATCGCGGCACCGGCCCAACGGTGTACGTGGTCGATGCCAACGGATCGCTGACGCAGCGCCCGGTCGCTGTCGCATCCTTCACCGAAGATTCCGCGATCGTCACCTCGGGCGTCAGCGACGGCGACAAGGTTGTCACCCTGGGTGCGCAGAAGCTCGAAGCCGGGCTGAAAGTCCGCACCGTCGAAACCCGATAACCCGGGGAGCACGCCATGAAGCGTCTCAACCTGTCCGAATGGGCGATCACGCACCGCGCGCTGGTGCTGTTCACGATCATCCTGCTCGGCGCCGCCGGCGTATACTCGTACTTGAATCTCGGGCGCGCCGAAGATCCGACCTTCACCATCAAGGTGATGGTGGTGAACGTATCCTGGCCGGGCGCGACCGCGACCGAGATGCAGGCGCAAGTCGCCGACAAGATCGAGAAGAAGCTGCAGGAGCTGCCCTTCCTCGACAAGGTGGAAAGTTATTCGCGCCCCGGCGTCTCGTTCATCCGCGTCAACCTCTCCGACCGCACGCCGCCCGCGAAGGTGAAGGAGCTGTGGTACCAGGTGCGCAAGAAGGTCAGCGACATCCGCGGCAGCCTGCCGTCCGGCATTGTCGGCCCGAACTTCAATGACGAGTATGGCGACGTCTATTCGGCGCTCTACATGCTCACCGCCGACGGGCTGACGCTCGCCGAACTGAAGACCCGCGCCGAAGACATCCGCCAGCGGCTGCTGCGCGTGCCCGACGTCAACAAGGTGGACATCGTCGGCGAGCGGCCGGAGCGCATCTACATCGAGTTCAGCCACGCCCGCCTCGCGACGCTCGGCCTCACCCCGCAGCAGATCTTCGAAAGCGTCACGCGGCAAAATGCAGTCGTGGCGGGCGGCGCGGTCGACACCGCGTCCGACCGCATCAACCTGCGCGTCACCGGCGCGTTCAACGGCGTCGATGCGATCGCGGCGGTGCCGGTGCAGGCCGACGGGCGCGTGTTCCGCCTGGGCGACATCGCGCAGGTGAAGCGCGGCTACGAGGACCCGCCCTCGTTCCTGGTGCGTACTGGCGGCAAGGCCGCGCTCGGGCTCGGCGTCTCGATGCAGGACGGCGCCAACATCGTGACGCTCGGCGAGAACCTGAAGAGCGCGATGCGTGCCATCACGTTCGAGCTCCCGGTCGGCATCGAGGTGACGCAGATCGCCGACCAGCCGCAGATCGTCGAGCATTCGGTCTCCGAGTTCCTGCGAAGCTTCGCCGAGGCCCTCGCGATCGTTCTCGTCGTGAGCTTCATTTCGCTCGGCTGGCGCACCGGCATCGTGGTCGCACTCTCGGTCCCACTGGTGCTCGCGATCGTGTTCGTCGTCATGTTCTCGTGGGGCATGGACCTGCACCGCATCACGCTCGGCGCGCTGATCATCGCGCTCGGCCTGCTGGTCGACGACGCCATCATCGCGATCGAGATGATGGTGGTGAAGATGGAGCAGGGCTGGGATCGCGCCCGCGCCGCGACCTTCGCCTGGACCTCCACCGCGTTCCCGATGCTGACCGGCACGCTGGTCACCGCCGCGGGCTTCCTCCCCGTGGGTTTCGCAAAATCGAGCTCGGGCGAATATGCCGGCGGCATCTTCTGGGTCGTCGGCCTCGCGCTCATCGCCTCATGGTTTGTCGCGGTGCTGTTCACGCCCTACCTCGGGCTGAAGCTGCTGCCCGACCTCGCCAAGCACGGCGCGCAGGACAATCCCGACGCGATCTACGACACGCGGCTTTACCGCGCGCTGCGCCGCGTGATCGACTTCTGCCTCACCTGGCGCAAGTCGGTCGTGATCGCGACCGTGCTGATGTTCGTTATTTCGTTGGGCGGATTCCGCTTCGTGCAGCAGCAGTTCTTCCCGACCTCGACCCGCACCGAGCTGTTCCTCGAGATGCGCATGCCGGAAGGCACCGCGATCGGCGCGACCGATGCGGTCGCCAAGAAGGCGGAAGACATGCTCGCCGGCGACAACGACATCGCGACCTACACGACCTATGTCGGGCAGGGCGCGCCGCGCTTCTGGCTCGGCCTCAACCCGGTGCTGCCGAACCCAAACTTCTCACAGATCGTGATCGTGACCAAGGACCTCGCCGGGCGCGAGCGCGTCAAGGCGCGGCTCGAGAAGGCGATCGCCGAGGGCGCGCTGCCAGCGGCGCGGGTCCGCGTCGACCGCTTCGTGTTCGGCCCACCGGTCGGCTTCCCGGTCCAGTTCCGCGTGCTCGGGCCCGATCCGATGAAGGTGCGCGAGATCGCCGAGAACGTGCGCAAGGTGATGCAGCAGAACGCCAAGGTGATCGACCCGCATCTCGACTGGAGCGAGCAGGTCAAGTCGATCCGTCTCGAAGTGGACCAGGACCGCGCCCGCGCGCTCGGCCTCACCCCGCAGGACGTCTCGCAGACCTTGCAGACCCTGCTCAGCGGCCTGACCGTGACGCAGTATCGCGAGGGCATCGAGAACATCGATGTGGTCGCGCGCGCGACCGACGCGGAGCGCCTCGAGCTCTCCCGCCTGCCGACCCTGACCGTCGCGACACGAAACGGCGTGGCAGTGCCGCTGTCGCAGATCGCGCGGCTCAACTACGAATACGAGGAGCCGATCATCTGGCGGCGCAACCGCGACATCGTGCTCACCGTGCGCGGCGACATCGTCGACGGCGTACAGCCGCCCGACGTCAGCAACGAGATCGCGCCGAAGCTGCAGTCGATCAAGGACGCGCTGCCCTACGGCTACCGCATCGAGACCGGCGGCTCGATCGAGGAAAGCGCCAAGGCGAACGTCGCGCTGGCGGCCATCTTCCCGGTGATGGCGGTGGCGATGCTGGCGCTGTTGATGATCCAGTTGCAGAGCTTCTCGCGCCTCGCGCTGGTGTTCGTGACGGCACCGCTCGGCCTGATCGGCGCGACCGGCGCGCTGCTGATCGCCGGCCAGCCGTTCGGCTTCGTCGCGCTGCTCGGCCTGATCGCGCTCGCCGGCATGATCATGCGCAACACCGTGATCCTGGTGGACCAGATCGATACCGACATCGCGGCCGGGCACACGCGCTATCAGGCGATCATCGACGCCACGGTGCGGCGCGCGCGCCCGGTGGTGCTCACCGCGCTCGCCGCGATCCTCGGCATGATCCCGCTCGCGCGCAGCGCGTTCTGGGGCCCGATGGCGACCACCATCATGGGCGGGCTGCTGGTCGCGACCGTGCTGACGCTGCTGGTGGTGCCGGCGCTCTATGCGCTCTGGTTCCGGGTGCGGAAGGATGGGGGTGTGGAGCCGACGGAGATTCCGGCCGAGCCCGCGCCGGTGGAGCAACTGTCACTGCCGATCGCTGCGGAGTAGACATCACCGCCCCTCATGGTGAGGAGCGGCGCAGGCCGCGTCTCGAACCATGGCCACAGACACCGCGCTGGTGGCCGTCCTTCGAGACGCACCGCTACGCGGTGCTCCTCAGGACGAGGATTTGAGAGGGTGGCGCGGCTGAAGAGCAACTGGCCCGATGTGACGCAGCGCGCTATGCCTTTTGCATGCGCCGCGTATCGCTCACTCTGTCATCGCTGATCGCGCCTGCCCACGCCCACGCCGCCACACTCGACGGCGCCGCGATGTCGCTTGCCTGGGCGCTGCCGTTCGCCGGCTTGCTGTTGACCATCGCGACCGGGCCGACGCTGTTCCGGACAATCTGGCACGCGCATTACGGCAAGCTCGCGCTCGGATGGGCCGCGCTGGTGCTCTTGCCGCTCGCGCTCGCCTATGGGGCGAGCGCATCGATCGAAGCGCTCGTGCACGTCCTGCTCGGCGAGTACCTGAGCTTCATCGTGCTGCTGTTCGCGCTCTACACCGTGGCGGGCGGCATCCTGGTCAGCGGCAACCTGCGTGGTACGCCCGCCAGCAACACCACGATCCTGGCGTTCGGCACGCTGATCGCCAGCGTGGTCGGCACCACCGGCGCCGCCATGATCCTGATCCGCCCGGTCATCGCGGCGAACCTTGCGCGCGTCCATCGCGCGCACGTGATCGTGTTCTTCA
>DATEKY010000329.1:0-3937 GCA_035277225.1 Xanthobacteraceae bacterium | reverse complement strand
TTCTTCCTGATGGTCGCGCTGGCGCCGGCGCTCGCCGGCCTCGCGCTCTACGCGCTGCGCCCGGTTCTGCGCGGCGCGTTCGAGGAGCCGCCCGAGCTCAAGCCGTAGCGCGAACCGGCGCGGTTTCGCCTGCACGGAAGTGCGGAATGACCTCCTTCGAGAACAGCTCCACACTCTTGCGCACCAATTCATGCGGCAGCGTGCCGAACTGGATCGCGGGCAGCAGATAGCCGAAGCCGATCTCGGCCTGATACTTTTCCAGCTTCTCGCGCAGGGTCGCCGGGCTGCCGCACAGGAACACGCCCTTCTCCATCATGTCCTCGATGGTCTGGTTGCCGGTCGAGAGCGCGCGCTTGGCCTGCATCACGCCCTGCAGCGAGGCGAGCGACAGATAGCCGGGCGGCAGCAGCATCTCGGGCGGCATGCGCAACAGCTTGTTGAAGAAGAACTCGATGTGCGGCCGCGCTTCGCGCACCGCGATCTCGTCGGTCTCGGCGCAATAGGTCGGAACGGCCCAGCCGACCTGCTCGGATGTCGCCTCGTAACCGTAGTGCTTCGCGGTCTCGCGATACATCCCCATGTAGCGCGCCAGCACGGTGACCGGACTGAAGGTCTGCAAGTACGTGTACTTGCGGTCCGGATGCGAGGCCCACTCGATCGTCTCGCGCGAGCCTTGTGACGGGATCCACACCGGCGGATGCGGCTGCTGATACGGCCGCGGCCAGCAGTTCACGTATTCGAAGTGATAATACTTGCCCTCGAACCTGCTCGGCCCCGGCTGCGTCCAGGCCTGCAAGATCAGGTCATGCGCCTCATGGAAACGGTCGTGCGACTCCGCCGGGTTCGCGCCCCAGGAGTGATACTCGGCGCCAATGCCGCGCACGAACCCCGCGACGAGGCGCCCGCCGGTGATGTTGTCGAGCATCGCGAATTCCTCGGCGACCACCAGCGGATTGTTCAGCAGCGGCAGCGCGCGGCCGAGCACCGCGATGCGTGCGTTTTTCGTCCGGCGCGAGAGCGCGCCCGCCATCACGCCGGGGATCGGCATCAGCCCGTAGGCGTTCTGGTGATGCTCGTTGACGCAAACGCCGTCGAAGCCGCAGGCATCGGCGAGCTCCAGCTCGTCGAGATAGCGGTTGTAGAGCGCGTGGCCGATCTTGGGATCGTAGTAGCTGTTCGGCAGCGTCACCCAGGCGGCGTTGTGCGTCTTGTCGTAGTCGGGATCCAGCGCCGCATAGGGCATCAGGTGGAAGGCGTAGAATTTCATCGCGCCGCTCCTTCCATGAAGCCTGCGACGGTCTCGACCCACTTTTCGGTGTATTCGGTGTGCGGGATGTGGCCGCAGTCCGCGAACATCTCGAGCCGCGAGCCCGGAATGAGGTCGCGAAACGCCGGCCCGTAGCCCGGCGGGATGACCTTGTCGTCGTCGCCCCAGACCAGCAGCGTCGGCACGCTGATGCGGTGCAGCCACTTGGCGAGATGCGGATTGTAGAGCCGCGGCTGCCAGCCGAGCTTGGCGGTGGCGAGGCGGTTCTTGATGTCGGTGAACTGCTGCGCGTCGGAGACCGGCAGCGCCAGCATCGCTTCGCCCACTTTCGGATCATGTGTGAGGTTGCGCAGGAACTGCTCGCGCGACCACATGAAGATGTCGCCCTTGGCGAGGCCCTTGACGTGGATGCCGGCCGGCGCGGTCAATGTCAGCGACCTGAGCGGATGACAGTCGCGCACCGCGATCTCCGCCGCGATCCAGCCGCCGAGCGAGGCGCCGGCGAGATGCACGCCGGTGAGCCCAAGCTGCTTCATCGCATCGAGATAGAAGTACGCGAGGTCGCCGACGTTATCGAGCCAGTCGGGCGTGTCGGAGCCGCCGAAGCCTGGATGGTCCGGCACGATCACGTCGAAGCGCCGCGACAGCCGCTCCATGAACGGCATCCAGGCCGCGACGCCGAGCGCGCCGTGCAGGTAGAGCAGCGGCGCGCCCTGCCCGCCGCGCATGATCCTGATCTTGCAGCCGTTGACGGTCTCGAACGTTTCCCGATGCGGCATTGTCTCTCCGGCGTCATTCCGGAACGCGCTGAAAGCGCGTGTCCGGAATCCATAACCACGGAACGGGGGAGTTTACACGCATCGAGCGCCACTGCGGGTTTTGTGGCTATGGATTCCGGGCTCGCCGCTGCGCGGCGCCCCGGAATGACAAAACGCGACCTACGACGCCAGCGCGCGATTTTTCACCAGCTTGCGCGCCTTCGCAATCACGTCCGGGATCGCGGCCTCGTTGTTCGGTGCCATCACGTGTGCGCCGGCCACACCCGGCACTTCGGCGAGCTGCGCGATGAAGTCGATGCAGATCTGCTTGCCCTCGGCCGCCGCGTCGCCGGAATATTCCAGCCGCTCGACGATGTCGTCGGGAATGATTGCGCCGTAGAGCTGCTCCTTGATCCAGCGCGCCGAGCGGCCGGAGCGCAGCGGCACCACGCCGATCAGCAGCGAGATCTTGTCGGTCAGACGATCCTTGGCGAGACGCGCGACGTAGCGCTTCACGATCTCGATATCCATGCAGAATTGCGTCTGCGCGAACTGCGCGCCGGCCGCGATCTTTGCCTTCAGGCTCTTCGGCTGCCAGTCCTTGGGCGGGTCGAGCGGCATGTCGGCGGCGCCGATGAAGAATTCGGCGGAGCCGGTCACCTTGCGCCCGGAGGGGAGTTCGCCACGATCGCGCATCCCGACCGCGGTCTGGATCAGCGCCCCGGAATCGAGATCGAACACCGGCTTGGCGTCGGGCTGATCGCCCGCGCTCGGATCGTCGCCGCGCAGCACCAGCAGGTTGCGGATGCCGAGCGCCGCGGCGCCAATGAGGTCGCTCTGCAGCGCCAACCGATTGCGGTCGCGGCAGGTCAGTTGCAGCACCGGCTCGATCGCGTTCTGCTTCAGGATCGTCGCGGCGGCGAGCGCGCCCAGGTGTGCGCGCGCGCCGGCCCCGTCGGTGACGTTGACGGCGTCGGCGACGTCCTTCAGCGGTAGCGCCTTGACCAGCAGTTCCTGCGGGTCGCAGGAGACCGGCGGGGTGACCTCGGCCGTGATGACGAAGCGGCCGGACGCGAGCGCCCTTTCGAGCTGGCTGCCGGTGGACTTTGCGGGAGGCATTGCGGGCCTTCTGTTCGTTGAAACCGGCGGCTCTTTAGCAGACCGCACCGGCAACGGTAAGCGCCGTGCGGGCCTTTTGTCACCACCAGTTGGCGCGCTTGCGGACCGCCATATTCGCCTCCGCTGCCTCCTTCGCAACCTGTGCGACGTTCATTGCGGTCAGCTTGCCGTTACGTTTCAGGATGCGGCCGTCGACAATGACGGTGTCCACATTGGCGGGCTGCACCGCGGTCACCAGCATCACGGCCGGATCGCCGAACACGCCCAGATTGGCGGCGCGGGTATCGATCATGATCAGGTCCGCGCGCTTGCCCGCTTTCAGCGAGCCCACCTTGTCGTCGATGCCCATCGAGCGGGCGCCCTCGATGGTCGCAAGCTCGACGACGCGCCGCGCGCTGATCCTGAACTCGTTCTCGGCCCTGCCGTTCTCCAGCCCCTGAATGGTCTTCATGATCGCGAACATGTCGGCATTGCCGACCAGCGTGACGGTATCGACGGAAAGCCCGACCGGGATGCCGGCATCGAGGAACGACAGCGTCGGCGGAATGCCGAAGCCGATGCGCAGCTCCGAGGTCGGCGCGAGGCTGATGGTCGAGCCCGCGGCCTTCATGGCGGAGATCTCCTCCGGCGTCGCGTAGACCGCGTGGATGATCTGCGCGTTCTTGATCATGCCGGCCTTGTCGAGACCGCCGATCTGGCCGACCGCGCTCTTCGAGCCGCTCGAATGCACCGAGATCGGCAGGCCGAGCCGCTGCGCGGCATCGTATTCGGCACGCCAGACGTTCTCCGGCAC
>DATEKY010000328.1:0-7944 GCA_035277225.1 Xanthobacteraceae bacterium | reverse complement strand
CGGCGCGGCCAATTCGCGGCCGTCCGCGAGAACGACGAGAATCTGATCGTCCGTCACGGTGACGTTCTCTGCGACTTTATCGAATCGATCAGCCATTCTTGTCACTCCCTAGCGCGTCTTGTCCTCCTGCAACTCGTCGGGGACGAACACGCCGGACCTATCAAATTTGCCGTAATACACAGTGCAGCCTGCTTGGCCTAGCGATTTAGCCGCTTTTTCTGCCTGTTCGCGGCTTGGATACGCGGCAACGAGACCCGATGATCCGAAAATCGCCCAACAGCGCTTGCCACGCGCAATGGTGCTAGCTGGGGCCACGGTGTTATGCCTCACACGTCCAGCAGCTCGTCGCTCGCGAACTCGGCCTTCTCCTGGATGAACTGAAACCGCAGCTCGGCCTTGTTGCCCATCAGCCGCTCGACCGACGAATCCGTGTCGGCGCGGTCGTCGGCCACCAGCATGACCTTCAGGAGCGTGCGCTTCTTCGGGTCCATCGTGGTTTCCTTCAACTGGTGCGCCATCATCTCGCCGAGCCCCTTGAAGCGTCCGACCTCGACATTGGCGTTGGCGCGGAATTCCTTCGCCAGCAGCTCGGCCTTGTGCGTGTCGTTGCGTGCATAGAACGTCTTGCCGCCGTGGCTCAGGCGATAGAGCGGCGGCACCGCCAGATAGAGATGCCCGTGCTCGATCAGCTGCGGCATCTGGCGGTAGAAGAACGTGATCAGCAGCGAGGCGATGTGCGCACCGTCGACGTCGGCGTCGGTCATCACGATCACCTTGTCGTAGCGCAGGTCGTCGTCGCGATAGTGCACCGTCGTGCCGCAGCCGAGCGCCTGCACCAGATCGGCAAGCTGCTGGTTGCCGGCGAGCTTGTCCTTGCCGGCGGAGGCGACGTTGAGGATCTTGCCGCGCAGCGGCAGCACCGCCTGGCTGGCGCGGTCGCGTGCCTGCTTGGCCGAGCCGCCGGCCGAGTCGCCCTCGACGATGAACAGCTCGGAGCCTTGCGCCGCGGTGTTGGTGCAGTCGGCGAGCTTGCCGGGGAGGCGCAGCTTGCGCGTCGCGCTCTTGCGCTGCGTCTCCTTCTCCTGGCGGCGACGGATGCGCTCGTCGGCGCGCTCCACCACCCAGTCGAGCAGCTTGTTCGCCTGCGCCGGATTGCCGGCCAGCCAGTGATCGACATTGTCCTTGATCGCCGCTTCGGTGATGCGCTGCGCCTCGACGGTCGCGAGGCGGTCCTTGGTCTGGCCCTGGAATTCCGGCTCGCGGATGAACACCGACAGCATCGCGCCGGAGCCGATCATCACGTCGTCCTGCGTGACGTTGGCGGCGCGCTTGCCCTGGCCGGCGCGCTCGGCGTGATCGCGGATGCCGCGCGTCAGTGCGGCGCGCAGGCCCGCCTCGTGCGTGCCGCCGTCATGGGTCGGGATCGTGTTGCAATAGGACGACACGAAGCCGTCCGCGTCCGCGACCCACGCGACCGCCCATTCGACCGCGCCATGGCTGCCGGTCTTGCCGACCTTGCCGGCGAAGATGTCCGGATGCACCAGCGTCGTGCCGTGCAGCGCGGCGGTGAGGAAGTCGGTCAGCCCGCGCTCGAAGTGAAACGTCTCCTGCTCCGGCACGTCGTCGACGCCGGCGAGCAGCGACTTGTCGCAGGACCAGCGGATCTCGACGCCGCCGAACAGATAGGCCTTGGAGCGCGACATCTTGAACAGCCGCGCCGGCTTGAACGCGGCCTTGGCGCCGAAGATCTTCGCATCCGGCTTGAAGCGCACCAAGGTGCCGCGCCGGTTCGGCGTGCGGCCGAGCTCCTTGAGCTTGCCCTGCGGGATTCCCCGCTCGAACGCCATCGCGTAGAGCTGGCCGCCGCGCGCGACCTCGACCTCGAGCCGCTCGGACAGCGCATTCGTGACCGAGACGCCGACGCCGTGCAGGCCACCCGAGGTCTCGTAGACCTTGGAGTCGAATTTGCCGCCCGCGTGCAGCGTGCACATGATCACTTCGAGGGCTGACTTCTTCGGGAATTTCGGGTGCGGATCGACCGGCATGCCGCGCCCGTTGTCGGTCACGGTCACGAAGCCGTCGGCGGTCAGCTTCACGTCGATCCAGTCGGCGTGGCCGGCGAGCGCCTCGTCCATCGCGTTGTCGATCACCTCGGCGAACAGATGATGCAGCGCCTTCTCGTCGGTGCCGCCGATATACATGCCGGGGCGGCGGCGCACCGGCTCGAGCCCTTCCAGCACCTCGATGTCGCGCGCCGTATAGCTGCCATCGCCGGGCGCGGCAGCGGCCTTGCGGGTCTCCTTCGGCGCCAGACGGCGCGCCGGGGAGGTGGCGAACAGGTCGTCTGAACTGGCGGTCTTTTTGGCGGTCTTTGCCATTGCTCGCTTCGTATGTTGGGAACGAATCAGATGCCTCCGACTATGCCATGGTCGGGGCAGGAGCGTGACATCTGGGCGCTGGCGCAGAACTCTGCAAGTCGCTAAAGCTCAAAGTCCATCAAGGGCTTCTCCCGAATGTTTGAAGAATATGTGCGGCCGATCGTCGATTTCGTGCGCGAGCATCAAGCCTGGGCCGCACCGATCGTGTTCGCGCTCGCTTTCGCGGAATCGCTCGCCTTCATCTCGCTCCTGGTTCCGGCCTGGGGCGCCCTGGTCCTGATCGGCGGACTGGTCCAGGCGGGCGGTTTGAGCTTCTGGCCGATCTGCGCCGCCGGAGCGCTCGGCGCTGCACTCGGCGACTGGCTCTCGTACTGGATCGGGCTGAAGCTTGAACGCCGGGTCCAGCAGATCTGGCCACTGTCGAAATATCCGCAGATGATCCCGATGGGCGAAGAGTTCATCAAGAACTGGGGTGCGCTCGGCATTTTCATCGGCCGGTTTTCCGGGCCGTTGCGCGCCTCGGTGCCGCTGGTCGCCGGCATCTTCGAGATGCCGTTCTGGCGTTTTCAGATCGCGAATTTTGTCTCCGCGTTCGTGTGGGCCGCGACGCTGCTGCTGCTCGGGGACGTGGTATCGCAGTTGCTGCAGTACATCTGGAAATAGCGGGGCGGTTAACGGTGTTCGTGCGGGTGGGAGCGACCCCATTCCGCCACGGCCCGGACCGGGCTACCATGCCGCCATCATCGGCCCCGCAGAGGGCGATTCCAGTATTTCGGGAGAACGTCACATGATCCAACTCACTCGCCGTGAGCTACTCTCCGGCACCGCCGCAACCACCGCGGTGCTTGCGATGGGGCTGACGCCGTCGGAATTGCGCGCCGCCGCTCCCGCCGCCGGCAAGCAGGCGCCCGGCTTCTACCGCTACAAGGTCGGCGACTTCGAGGTGACGCAGATCGCGGACGGCGCGCGCACCTTCCCGATGCCGGACACTTTCGTGGTCAACCTGAAGAAAGAGGATGCGCTGGCCGCGGCCGAAGCCGCCTATATGCCGAAGGGCCAGGTCACGATCCCGTTCAACCCGATGGTGATCAACACCGGCTCGAAACTGGTGGTGATCGATACCGGCAATGGGCTCGGCGCCTTCGAGCAGAGCAAGGGCGTGGTCGGGCAGATGAACGCCAACATGACCGCCGCCGGCATCGATCCGAAGAACGTCGACATCGTGGTGATCTCGCATTTCCACGGCGACCACATGAACGGCCTGAAGAAGGCCGACGGTTCGCTCGTTTATCCGAACGCCGAGATCATGGTGCCGGCTGCCGAATGGGCGTTCTGGGCCGACGAGGCGAACGCAAGCAAGGCGAACGGCTTCAACAAGCCGAACTTCCCGAATGTGAAGAAGGCATTCGACGGCCTCAAGGTCACGCAGTTCGAGGCCGGCAAGGATGTCGCGCCGGGCATCACGTCGATTTCAACGCCTGGGCACACGCCGGGCCACGTCTCGTTCGCTGTGCAGTCCGGTTCGGGCAAGCTGCTGGTGCAATCCGACGTCACCAACATCCCGGCGCTGTTCCTGCGCAATCCGGATTGGCACGTCGCGTTCGACAACGATCCTGCGACGGCGCAGGCGACGCGCCACAAGTTCTACGACATGGCGGCGGCCGAGAAGGCCCCGGTTGCCGGCTATCACTTCTCGTTCCCGTCGGTCGGCCATGTTGAGAAGGACGGCAAGGGCTATCGGCTCGTCCCGGTCGCCTGGCAGCCGTCGATTTAACCAAACCTGGGAGGGAGCATGATGACGAATATCTCACGGCGTACTGCGTTACTCGGTGGCGTGGCTGCTGCTGCACTGCCTGCTTTCGGTGCAGCGCATGCTGCGGCGCCGCCGGTCGGAAAGCAGAACGCCGGCTTCTACCGCTACAAGGTCGGCGACATCGAGGTCACGGTGGTGACCGACGGCGCCAATACGTTCAAGTTCGCCGACAATCACGTCACCAACAAGACGCGCGACGATCTCAACAAGGCGCTCGAGGCCGCACATCAGCCGAAGGACCTGATGACGACTCCTTACAACCCGATCGTCGTCAACACATCGGGCAAGCTCATCGTGATCGACACTGGCACCGGCGAGGCGGCCTACGAGCGCAGCAAGGGCGTGACCGGCCAGTTCCAGACCAATCTGAAAGCCGCCGGGATCGATCGCAATGCGGTCGACATGGTGATCATCTCGCACTTCCACGGCGATCACATCAACGGGCTGATCACGCCGGACAAGAAGCTCGCGTATCCGAACGCCGAAATTCTGGTGCCGGCCGGCGACTGGAAATTCTTCATGGACGACGGCGAGATGAGCCGCGCGACCAGCGACCGCATGAAGAGCGTGTTCAAGGGCGTGCGCGACGTGTTCGATCCGATCGGGCGCAAGGTCACGCCGTATGAGGCCGGCAAGGAGATCGCGCCGGGCATCACTACGGTCGCGACGCCGGGCCACACGCCGGGACATACCTCGCACATCATCGCGTCGGGCAACAGCAAGGTGTTCGTGCAGGGCGACGTCACACACGTGCCGTGGGTCAATGCGCGCCATCCGGACTGGCACGTGTTCTACGACCAGGACGGCGCGATGGCGCAAGCGACCCGCCGCAAGGTCTACGACATGCTCGTCGCCGAAAGGATGATGGTGCAGGGCTTCCATTATCCGTTTCCGTCGCTCGCCTATGTCGACAAGGTCGGCGACGGCTATCGGGAAGTCATGGTGGCGTGGAAGCCGACGATCTGATTTCGCGCCGCACAACCTGCGAACGAGTTGCAAGAGGTCGCCTGCGGGCGGCCTCTCTGCTTTGCGCCGTCGTGCGTTCGTCACGAATTTCAACCGAACGTGATCGCAGCGGCCAAGACGCCGCAGTCTCGCGGCAGCATGCCTCGCATACGATCCGCGCCGACCCGCCGGGGCACGGCGGGATCGATTGGGAGGATTCCATGATCGCACTCACTCGCCGCGCTCTGCTGGGCGCTGCTGCGGCAACGACGGCCGCGAGTTCGTTGAGCATCCCGGCGCAGGCCGCAGCGCCGATGCTCGGCAAGCAGGGCCCGAGCTTCTATCGCTACAAGATCGGCGACTTCGAAGTGACTGCGCTGAGCGAAGGTTCGGTGCGCAACGCCAATGTGAAGAACATGGCGGTGAACAAGGACCTTCCGGACATCGAGAAGGCGCTCGGCGCCGCGTTCCTGCCGACCGATGCAGTGACGAACCAGTTCACCATCCTGGTCGTGAATACAGGCAAGAACCTTGTGCTGATCGACTCAGGGTTCGGCGACAACGGCGCGCCGACCGTCGGCAATCTCGCCGGCAACCTGACCGCGGCCGGCATCGATCCGAAAAACGTCGACACGATCCTGGTCAGCCATTTCCACGGCGACCACATCTCCGGCATTCGCGCCAAGGCGGGCGCGGCGAATTTCCCGAATGCCGAGATCATGGTGCCGGCAGGCGAGTGGAAGCACTGGAACGATGCCGGTGAGGAATCGAAGGCGCCGCAGGTGTGGAAGGGAGGCTTCGCCAACGTGAAGCGCGTGTTCGATCCGATCGCCAAGGACGTGAAGCAGTTCGAGCACGGCAAGGAGCTGGTGCCGGGTATTTCGTCGGTCGATGCGCGCGGTCACAGTCCCGGCCACACCGCGTTCGTCGTCGCATCCGGCAACGGCAAGCTGCTGGTGACCTCCGACACGGTCAATCACCAGATCCTGGTGCGCAACCCGGACTGGAGCCTGTGGGCCGACATGGATCCCGCGATGGCGGTCACGGCGCGCAAGCGGCTGCTCGACATGGCGGCGGCCGACCGCATGCAGATCGCCGCCTATCATCTGCCGTTCCCGTCGACCGGCTTCATCTCGAAGCAGGGCGGCGGCTACGAATTCCACCCGGCCTATTGGCAGCCGGTGCTGTAACGTCGACATCGACATCGGGCATCAGAAAGGCCGCCGGTGGGCGGCCTTTCCATTTGACGCTCTGGAAACGCGTGTTCGACCGACCGGTTCACCAATGGAACTGCGTATAGCGGGTGCCGGCTCCGCAAAATTACGTATGGTCAATAACAAATGCGGGCGATAGGACGTTATGGGCCCTGACTCACCTTGAAAGTCCGGACAGCGCGTGACCGACGATGATCCCCCGGTGCCGGTTTTTTCCGAGGCAGAACTTGCCCTGGCCGACGCGCTGATCCTGATCATGAAGGTGCTGGCGATGCAGGGCGTGATCGACGCCGAGGCGATCGACACGGTGTTTTCCGACATGGAGAACCGCTACCGCGGACAGAGGCTCGGCGCTGCGGCCGCGATGGCCGACTATCTGCGCATCCATGCCATCGGCGCTGCCGAGGACGCAACGCTGCCGCGCCTTGGCAGCGCGATCGACATGCCGCCGGAAGGGTCGGCTTGAACCACAAGCGCGTGAGCAGCGACCAATGGGCTTGACGGGAAGTTCCCATCAAGGATAAACCGCCGCGCCATGACGACCGTTGCGACCATATCGATCCGCCGCCGCCGCCCCTTCCGGGCGGTATAGGCATTTCGATCGCATCCTGATCGTCAGCCCTGCCGCCGGAGACAAGCTCCGCGGCAACCCTCTCGAAAAAATCCGCGCAGGCTCAAGTCTCCGAAACCCGAACCGGAGACCGTGCCATGTACGTCAATTCCCACTTCAAGGTGCATCCCGCGACCAGCCTTGCGTTCGCGGCGGCACGCGGATTCGGTCTGGTGATCGCCAGCGATGGCGGCCGGCCGGTCGCCTCGCCGCTGCCGTTCCGCCTGATCGAGCAGGACGGCAAGGTGCCGAAGCTCGAGTTTCACGTGGCGCGCGCCAATCCGCTCGGCGCGATCGCCGAGAAGGGCGGAACCTGGCTGGTCGCGGTGCAGGGGCATGACGCGTATGTGTCGCCCGACTGGTACGCGAGCGCCGAGCAGGTGCCCACCTGGCTCTACGAGGCGGTTCACCTGTCCGGGCCGGTGCGGGTCATCCCCGGCGATCACACGCGCGGCCACACCGAGCGACTGAGCCACACGTTCGAGAAATGGCTCGCGCCGAAGCCCGAATGGAAGCTCGACAAGGTGGGGGACAGACGACGCGAAATGCTGCTGAAGGCGATCGTCGCGGTCGAGATGACGGTCGAGAGCATCGAGGGCAACTTCAAGCTCAATCAGCACAAGTCCGACGAAGATCACGTCGCGATCGCGAATGCGCTGGTGAAACAAAGCGATGCCTCGGCGCGCGAAATCGGCAAACGGATGGTCGCGCTGCGGCCTCACCTGGACTATCTATCATCCACGCCTCTCAGCAGGCTCGCGGGTTGAAGGAGCACGCCATGACCCTCGTCGACACCCAGCGGCCGCAGGCCGCAAAGGTCACAAAGCCCGTCGTCTTCGTCGACGGCGAGTCCGGCACGACCGGGCTCGGCATCCGCATGCGGCTCGACCAGCAGAGCGACGTCGCGGTGAAGAGCATCGCGCCGGAGAAGCGCAAGGATGCTGCCGCCAAGCGCGCGCTGATGGAGGAGGTGGATCTCGTCAT
>DATEKY010000327.1:0-3372 GCA_035277225.1 Xanthobacteraceae bacterium | reverse complement strand
CCGCGAGGGCCGTCTGCGCCATGTCAGCCGGTGTTCGCTGCAAGCGGCCTCACGCCGAGCTCGCCCGCCATCTTGTCGAGCTGCGCGATCAACGGCGCCGCCAGCGGCACGCCGTCGCGCAAGCGTTCCGCACGGCATTGCCGCCGCCGCTCGCCCGGCATGCGGATTTCGTCCACGCCGGGCAGTCGCCTCGAGTCCTTCAGCTCGCGGATGTGCCGGTCGACCTCCGCCTTGTAGGCGTCGAGCGGCAGGAAGCGCGCCACGTCCAACGCGACGATGAAGTGCCCGGTATTGGTCTCGCTTGAATCGTCGGCATTGAAATCGACCACGTCGCGCCCGAACGCCGCGCGGTTGAGCGGCCCCGCGATCAACCCGAGCATGACGGCGAGGCCGCTGCCCTTGTAGCCGCCGATCGGCAGCAGCAGACCTTCGGCCGCGCGCCGGGCATCGATGATCTCCTCGCCGGTTTCGGTGTTCACCATCCAGCCGGGCTGCATCGGCTTTCCCTGCAGCGCGTAGTTCTTCACCGTGCCGTAGGACACGACCGTGGTCGCCATGTCGAGCACCAGCGGCCCCGCACCCGACGGCACGCCGAACGCCAGCGGATTGGTGCCGAGCAGCGAATCCGCGCCGCCCCACACCGCCATGTGGTTCGCGTTCGCGACCGCCGAATACATCCCGATCATGCCCGCGGCGGCCGGCATCTCGGCATAAAGGCCCGCAGGCCCCGCATGGTTCGAGCGGCGCACGCCGACCCACGACACGCCGGTCTCGCGCGCGAGCGTGATCGCGGTCTCGGCGGCGCGGCTCATCACAAGGTGCCCCATGCCGTTGTCGCCATCGACCAGCGCGGTCGCCGGCGCGCTGCGCGTGACCGTGATGGTCGGCCGCGCGTTGAACCCGCCGGCCTTGAGCCGCCGCACATATTGCGGCAGGCGGAACACGCCGTGCGCGTCGGCACCGGTGAGATCCGCCTCGCCCATCAGTTCGGCGCATGTGGCGGCGTCTTCGCGCGGCAAGCCGGCAGCAGCCAGCGCATCCGTGATCAGCGCGCGGATCGCCGCGACCGGCACTTTCGACTGGCTCATTCCCATTCCCCCACAATCGCCGCTTCGTTTAGCACACCGATACGCCCGCGCTATCGACTCGATCAGTTGGGACCGATGCGCGGCGATTGAATTTGTCCTATATGCAATGGGAGGCCACGGGAAACCGAGCCATGACCGATCCTCGCGTCGTCATCGTCGGAGCCGGCTTCGGCGGGCTTTCCGCCGCGAAAGCGCTGGCCGGAGAGCCGTTCGACGTCACGGTGATCGACCGGCACAATTATCACCTGTTCCAGCCGCTGCTGTATCAGGTCGCGACCGCGAGCCTCTCGCCGGCGGAGATCGCCTCGCCGATCCGCGGCATCCTGCAGCGCGCCCAGAACGTCAACGTAATGCTCGGCAAGGTCTCCGGCATCGACCTGGAGCAGCGCGAGGTTCTGGCCGAAGGCCGCCGCGTTCCGTACGACACGCTGGTGCTCGCGACCGGCGCGCAGCACGCCTATTTCGGCCACGGCGACTGGGCCGCCTTCGCGCCCGGGCTGAAGACCATCGACGACGCGACGTACATCCGCCGCCGCATCCTGCTCGCCTTCGAGAAAGCCGAGACCGAGACCGATCCGGCCGAGCGCGCGCGGCTGTTGAACTTCGTCATCGTCGGCGGCGGCCCGACCGGCGTCGAGATGGCCGGCGCGATCGCGGAGCTGGCGAAGCGCGCGCTCGCCGAGGATTTCCGCTCGATCGATCCGCGCGCGGCGCGCATCATCCTGGTCGAGGCCGCGCCGCGCCTGCTCACCCCGTTCGACCCGCCGCTCTCGGAAGCCGCGAGGATCTCGCTCGAACAGCTCGGCGTCGAGGTGCGGCTCGGGACACCGGTGACGGCGCTCGATGCCGCCGGCGTCTCGGTCGGCACCGAACGGATCGAGGCGCGCACCGTGATCTGGGGCGCAGGCGTGATCGCCTCGCCGGCAGGCGAGTGGCTCGGCGCCGAGACCGATCGCGCCGGGCGCGTGAAGGTGGCGCCCGACCTGTCGGTGCCGGGCCATCCGGACATCTTCGTGATCGGCGATACCGCGGCGATCGATGACGCGAACGGCAACCCGCTGCCCGGCGTCGCGCCGGTCGCCAAGCAGCAGGGCAATTACGTCGCCGCGCTGCTGATCGCGCGCCAGAAGGGCAAGACGGTCGCGCCATTCCGTTACCGCGATCTCGGCTCGCTCGCCACCATCGGGCGCAAGCGCGCCGTCATCCAGATGGGCCGTTTCCGGATGAAGGGGTTCTTCGCCTGGCTGCTATGGTGCGTCGCGCACATCTACTATCTGATCGGCTTCCGCAACCGGTTCGTGGTCGCGATCAGCTGGCTGTGGAACTACATCACGTTCCAGCGCGCCACGCGGCTGATCACCGGCATGTCCGGCGCCAGCATGGAGGCGCTGCCGATGCCGCAGGAGGAGAAGGAAGCGATTCGCCGCGCGTCCTGAGACGCGACCGTAAAAATCACGCCCGCCACAGATCCTTGCGCCAGCGCAGCGCGATGATCAGCGTGAACACGATCCCGACGATCGCATAGAACGACGCGGTGCCGCGGAAGCCGATCCAGCCGATCAGCGGCCCCGACGCCAGCAGCCCGAGCGGCAGGCTGTAGATCGCCATCATGCGCACACCCATCACACGGCCGCGGAAGCGCTCGCCGGATTCGCGCAGCAGCATGATCTGCAGCGACACCATGCTGAAGCTCTGCGCGATGCCGGCGAGGATCAGGCATGGGATGCCGTAGTGCGCCGAGGGCATCTGCGCGAAGGCGAGCAGCATCAGGTACCAGATCACGGTCGCGACCATCATCAGCCGCGTCAGCCGCCACGCGCTGCTCGCATTGCTCAGCACGATGGACCCGATCAGCGCGCCGCCCGCAAAGCTCGCCACCAGGAAGCCGAGTCCGGTCTGGTCGACCTGATAGATGTTCTTGGCGACGTAGGGCAGCAGGCCGGTGGTGGCCGGAAACGCCGACAGGTTGGTCAGAAAGGCGAGCGACACCAGCGCGAGCAGCACCGGCGTGTTCCAGGTGTGCGCGATGCCTTCCTTCAGGTCGCGCCATGGCGACTTGCCGGCCGCCTCCTCGGGCGTCATCGCCAGTGAGACGTGGCGCAGCGGCGTCGTGTCGCCGAGCATCAGCAGCACGCCGACCACGTAGAAGCTCACGATGATCATGTAGGCCGGCGCCATGCCGAAGAAGGTGAACAGCGTCGCGCCGGCGAGCGCACCGGCGACACGCGCCGAATCCGTCGTGGTGCGCGACATGCTCAACGCGCTGACCATCGTGTTGGCCGGC
>DATEKY010000326.1:0-2340 GCA_035277225.1 Xanthobacteraceae bacterium | reverse complement strand
GCTCTCAAGATCGTGCTCAACGCCGCGCTGCAGGGCGGCGCGGCGCGCTCGCTGCGCATGGACAATCTCGGCAAGAGCGTCGCGGCGGCGCTGCTGCGCATGGAGATCGAGGCGCCGGCCGATCTGCCGCGGCTCGCGCGCGCATGAGCGCCCGCAAGGTCCGCCGCAACAACGAGAGCAACCGGCGCGAGGAACTGCTGCGCGTCTCCGCGCGGCTGTTCCGCGAAAAAGGCTTCGACGGCACCACGATCCGCGACATTTCCGGTGCGGCCGGGATGCATTCGGGCAGTCCGTTCTATCACTTCAAGACCAAGCAGGACATTCTGCTCGCCGTGATGGAGCAAGGCCTCGCCGAGGGTTTGCGCAGCCTCGAGGCCGCGATGGCGGGCGCCGCCACGCCCGAGCAGCGTTTCGGGCGCATGATCCGCGCCCAGCTCGGCACCATCCTGGAAGAGGGCAACGACTTCATCCCGGTACTGCTCTATGATTTTCGTTCGCTCACCGCGGAGAATCGTCGCCGCATCGTGGCACTGAAGGACCGCTACGACGCGCTGTGGCAGCAGGTCATCGACGAACTCAAGCGCGCCGGCCACATGGGCGGCGATGCGCAGCTCGTGCGGCTGCTCATCCTCGGCGCGGTGAACTGGACCGGCACGTGGTACCGCACTGGCGGCCGCCTCTCGCTCGATGCGATCGCGGAGGGCGCGGCGCGGTTGTTCCTGCAGAGGAAACTCTGAAAGCGCGAGTCTTTCCGCGCGACCGCGAGTATATTGCCGGTGATTCGGAGAGCCTCATGCGCCGGAAGCTTGCCGTCTATTGCGAACACTGCGGTGGAACCGAACTGTCCGGCACGCCGGAGTTCGTCATGTTCCATTGCCTGACGTTCTGTTCGCCGGATTGCCGCGACGACTACCGCGGCATCGACGAGGAGCGTCGCGAGGCGCGGCGCGCCGTGGCCGAGCTCGCGACCGTCGCCGACGTGATGCGCCGCCACACGGCCGCATCGAAGCCGGCGAAGCGCAAGCGCGCCGCCTGACCGGACCCACGCAAACGAGCGGGCCCCCGCAACCGCGTTCGCGCCTCGCGCGCCTGCCGCTGTTCTACGGCTGGATCATCGTTGCCGCCGCCTTCGTCACGATGGGGGTCGGCATCAATGCGCGCACGGCGTTCTCGCTGCTGTTTCCCGAAGTGCTGAACGAATTCCAGTTCGACCGCGGGGTCGCGGCCGGCATTTTCTCGTTCGGCTTCTTCGTCTCGGCCTTCGTCGCGCCGTTCGTCGGCCGCCTGATGGACCGCAAGGGCCCCCTGCTCGTCGTCGAGATCGGTGTCGTGATGCTCGTTCTCGGGCTCGGCCTTGCCGCAGTCGCCCGCGAGCCGTGGCAGATCTATGCGACGCTCGGCGTCCTGGTCGGCGCGGGCGCGAATTTCCTCGGTTACGGCGTGCAGTCGCAATTCATCCCGAACTGGTTCGTGCGGCGGCGCGGGCTTGCGCTCGGCATCGCGTTTTCCGGCGTCGGCCTCGGCTCGATCACGCTGCTGCCCTGGCTGCAGATCGTGATCGCGCGCGACGGCTGGCGCTCGGCCTGCCTCGCGTTCGCGATCATCACGGCCGTGCTGCTGTTCCCGCTCAACCTGCTGCTGCGCAAGCGGCCGCAAGACATCGGCCTTCGTCCCGACGGCGACGCAGCGCCGGTGGCCGGCAGCGCGGCGCGCGCAAGCAACATCGTGGACCCGGCCTGGGCCGCGGTCACCTGGACGCTGTCGCGCGCGATCCGCACCGCGCCGTTCTGGTGGATCGCGCTCGGCTACTCCGCGCTCCTCTACGCCTGGTATGCCGCGCAGGTGCACCAGACCAAATACCTGATCGAGATCGGCGTCTCGCCGATGGAGGCCGCGTGGGCGCTGGGCATCGTGAGCCTCGCCGGCGTGCCGGGGCAGATCATCTTCGGTCATGTGTCCGACCGGATCGGACGCGAATGGACCTGGGCGATCGGCTGCGCCGGCTTTGCGATCTGCTACGCGGCGCTGCTCGCCCTGCAGGGGGGATCAACCCCGCTGCTGCTCTACACCATGGTCCTGGCGCAGGGCTTCCTCGGCTATTCGGCGACCGCAGTGCTCGGGCCGGTCGTGGCCGAGATCTACGAGGGGCCCCATTTCGGCACGATCTTCGGTACGCTGATGCTGGCCGCGATCTGCGGGGGCGCGGCCGGCCCGTGGATCACCGGCCTGCTGCACGACCATACCGGCAACTACGCGGCTGCCTTCTGGATCGCGCTTGCGCTCAGCATCGTGTCGGCGGTCGCGATCTTCATCGCGGCGCCGCGCAAGGTGCGGGCCGTG
>DATEKY010000325.1:0-5472 GCA_035277225.1 Xanthobacteraceae bacterium | reverse complement strand
AGTGGGAACCGGTTTTCGGACCAGATCATGCGCAAAAGGAAACAATCATGACCCGCATCATTCTCGCAGGCGTCACCGGCTGGGTCGGGCGCGCGCTGCTTCCGGCGATTGCCGCGTCGGCCGACCTGAAGCTCGTCGCCGCGGTGTCGCGCAAGGCCGCCGGCAAGGACGCCGGCGAAGTTGCCGGCGCGGGCGCCATCGGCGTGACAACAGTGGCGACGCTCGCCGAAGCGCTCAACACGCCGTCCGACGTGCTGGTCGACTACACCAAGCCCGACGTCGTCGGTCCGCACACGCTCGAGGCGATTGCGGCCGGACGTCATGTCGTCGTCGGCACGTCCGGTCTCGGCGCCGACGACTACGCAAAAATCGACAAAGCTGCGCGCGCGAAAGGCGTCGGCGTGCTCGCGGCGGGCAACTTCTCGATCACCGCGACCTTGCTGAAGAAGTTCGCGCTCGAAGCCGCGCGCTACGTCCCCGACGTCGAGATCATCGACTACGCGAGCGCCGGCAAGCCCGACACGCCGTCCGGCACCGGGCGCGAGCTTGCCGAGGCGCTCGCCGCGGTGCGCGGCGCCTCCACCGCGAAGCCGGTCGACGAGCTCGGCGGCATCCGCGAGACGCGCGGCGCTGCGGTCGGCGACGGGCCGCACGGCGGCGTGCGCCTGCATGCGCTGCGCATGCCGTCCTTCGTGCTGTCGGTCGAGGCCGTGTTCGGCGCCGACAACGAGCGCCTCGCGATCCGCCACGATGCAGGTTCGTCGGCCGCGCCCTATGTCGCCGGCACGCTGCTCGCGATCCGCCGCGTCGCCGAGAAACCGGGCCTGCGGCGCGGCCTCGACTCCCTGATGGGTTGAACCATCCCGCACTAAATATCTCATTTCATTACCGAATAGCTTCTCCTCACAGAGGCCCTTGCTCTCCCCGCCCCCTGCGCTATTTTGTCGCAATCGGGGCAGTTTGTCGCAGCTACATCCGGCGCTGACCGGGAGGCGGGCGGCACGGGGAAACGCGATGTGGGACCAACACTACGATCCTTTTTCCAATCAGGTCTTGTCGACCATCGCGGCCGCATTGCCGGTCGTCACCCTGCTGGTGCTGATCGCCACCAACAAGGTGAAGGCGCACATCGCGGCGATCATCGCGCTCATCGTCGCGAACCTCGTGGCGATCTATCTCTTCACCATGCCGGCCAACATGTCGCTGCGCGCGACCGTGCTCGGCGTCGCAACCGGCTTCTTCCCGATCGGCTGGATCGTGCTCAACGTCATCTTTCTCTACCGCTTGACGGTGGAGAAGGGCGCGTTCCAGACCCTGCAGACCACGATCGGCAGCGTCACGCAGGATCGCCGGCTGCAGCTTCTGCTGATCGCGTTTTCATTCGGCGCATTCTTTGAAGGCGCCTCCGGCTTCGGCACCCCGGTCGCGGTCACCGGCGCGATCCTGATCGGGCTCGGCTTCTCGCCGCTCGCCGCCTCCGGCCTCTCGCTGATCGCCAACACCGCACCGGTCGCCTACGGCGCGCTCGGCACGCCGATCGCCGGGCTCGCGAGCGTCACCGGGATCGATCCGTTTCTCCTCGGCGCGATGGTCGGGCGGCAACTGCCGTTCTTCTCGCTCATCGTGCCGTTCTGGGTGGTGTGGGCCTTCGCCGGCTGGAAGGGCATGAAGGATGTGTGGCCGGCCATCCTGGTGACCGGCGTCTCCTTCGCGGTCCCGCAATTCCTGATCTCGAACTTCGTCAATCCGTGGATCGTCGACATCGGCGCGTCGCTCATCTCGATGGCGTGCCTGATCGGCTTCCTCAAGATCTGGCACCCGAAGGAGCTGTGGCTCTCCGCCGCGCTGCGCACCAAAGATGACTCTGCGAAAGACCGGCCGCCGCCTGCCCCGCCCGGTCCGGAGCCGACCACCGCACAGGTGTGGCTCTCCTTGCTGCCGTGGATCATCGTCTGCGCCGTGCTGCTGATCTGGGGCACCAATCTGTTCAAGAACGCCGTGAACCCGTGGGCGACGTGGAACTACGCCGTGCCCGAGCTCGACAAGATGATCAACAAGGTGGCGCCGATCGTCGCCAAACCGACGCCGGAAGGAGCCGTGTTCTCCTTCACCTGGCTCTCCTACACCGGCTCGGGAATGCTGATCGCCGCGATCGTGTCCGGCCTGCTGATGGGCTTCTCGCCGGTACGCCTGGTCACCGCCTATGCGCAGACCATCAGGGTATGCGCCTATTCGCTCATCACCATCTCGGCGATGCTCGCGATCGGCACGCTCACCCGCCTCTCCGGCATCGATGCGACGCTCGGCCTCGCCTTCGCCGGCACCGGCGTGCTCTATCCCTTCTTCGGCACGCTGCTCGGCTGGCTCGGCGTCGCGCTCACCGGGTCGGACACCGCCTCGAACGTGCTGTTCGGCAATCTGCAGAAGATCACCTCCGAACAGCTCGGCCTCTCGCCGATCCTGATGGGCGCCGCCAACTCCTCGGGCGGCGTGATGGGCAAGATGATCGACGCGCAGTCGATCGTCGTCGCCTCCACTGCCACCAACTGGTTCGGCCACGAAGGCACCATTCTTCGTTTCGTGTTCTGGCATTCGATCGTGCTGGCCTGCCTCGTCGGCTGTCTCGTGATGCTGCAGGCCTACGTCTTCACCGGCATGATCGTCGCCGGCCCCTGAGTTCTCGGTTTGCTGACCCTCCCTCGAGGATCAGACAACTTGGCCCCGCGTCCTCGGACGCGGGGCTCTTTCTTCTGTTCTTGGTCTTGCCCCCGATATGGCGCGGCCGTGGCGCGCGGAACCTTTCGAAACGCGGGGAACACGCTCGCGTACCAGGCGTTTTCAGCGCGGGGTTGCTGAGCTTCAGGAGAATCACATGCGAAATGTTCTGTTCGCCGCCTCGGCCGTCGCAGCGCTTGCGTTTCCGGGTGCCGCTTCCGCGCAATACTATCAGGCAGCCGACGTCTATGCGCCGCCGACGGTCTACGTCGCGCCCTCGCCGTCACCCTATGCGCGCGCGCCGGCCGTGGTCGGCGCCCCGTTGGTGGAGAGCCAGGTCTACCTGGCGCCGAGCACCACCTATGTCGCGCCCGGCACCGTCTACGACGATCAGGCGATCTACATGAACGGCCAGCGCTACTACCGGGATTGCTGGTGGGACTGGGGCCGCCGCCGCTGCGAGCTGAAGCCGTGGTGGTAAGCGCTCAGAGCATGATCCCGAAAAGCCTGTCCCGGACTTGATCCGGGATGGGGAGGTTTTTGGAAAAGATCATGCTCCACTAAAAAGACGCCGCCGCGGGATCGCCGCGGCGGCTTTTTGCGGCCACAGATTCACCGCGAACCGTGATAAGCATGTGCGCACAGGGAGAAACCCATGCGCACTTTGGTGCTGAGCGCTGTTGCTGTCGTGGCCGCGCCGTCGCTTGCTCTCGCTGCCGACGTCATTCCGCCGCCGGCCTATGGTGCCGCGCCGCCGCCTCCGGCGGTCTACGGGCCTCCCCCGGCCGTCGCCTACGGTCCGCCGGTCTACGCGCGGCCGCGCGGCATCATCGTTGCGCCGGAAGGCCCGGCTTACGAGGTGTCCGAGCCGGCCTATCAGCCGGGCGACGAATACATCCAGGGGCCCGCGCTGGTCGATGGCCGCCGCTACTATCGCGACTGCTGGTGGGAGTGGGGCTACCGCCGCTGCATCCTGAAATCACGCTGGTGGCGCTGGTAGTTCTCAACTCGCGAGCGCGACGTCGCTTGCGTGATACGTATCCGCCGCAACCACGCGATTGCGCCCGCCGGTCTTCGCCGCGTAGAGCGCGACGTCCGCGCGCTTGAGCAGATCGTCGATGCTTTCGCCCGGCAAGATCTCGCTCACCCCGAACGAGCAGCTCAGCGTCAGCGGGCCGTTGAGGGTGGTGAGCCGCAACGCCGCGACCGCGGCGCGCAGCCGCTCGGCGAGCTTCACCCCGTCGTGCAGGTGCTGGCCTTCGGTCAGCATGCCGAACTCCTCGCCGCCGAGCCGCCCGACCAGCTCGCCCACCGCCGCGGCGAGCTGTGCGACCGACGCAATCGCGAGGTCGCCGACATCATGGCCGTACAGATCGTTGACCCGCTTGAAGTGATCGATATCGAACATGATCGCGGTCAGCGCGCCGCCGTCGCGGCATCGCTCGCGCGCGGCTTCGGCGCGCTCGAAGAAGACGCGCCGGTTGGACAGGCCGGTCAGCGGATCGACCGAGGCGAGCCGCACCAGCTCGCGCTGCATCGCGCCGAGCCGCTCGGCCGCGCGCAGCCGCGCGTAAAGCTCGTCGGCAACCGGCGGCTTGGAGATGAAATCGTCGGCGCCGCTGTCGAGCGCCTCGCCGAGCCGGTTGCGGTCGACGCTCGACGACATCAGGATCACGTAGATCGGCCGGTCGCGCCCGGCGAGCACGCGCGTCTCCCAGCACAGCTCCAGTCCCGACATGCCGGAGCCGATCTCGCCCGACGTGATCAGCGCCGCGACCTCCGGGTCCGCGCGCATGCAGGCGAGCGCCCCCGTCCCGTCGGCGAACGGGCTCACCTCGTGACCGCCCGCCTCGAGAAGGCGCGTCACGAACAGCCGCATGGTGCGGCTCGGATCGACCAGCACAATCCGCATCGGCATCCCGCCATTGCCGCTGCGGAAACAATCACAAATCCGTAGCTAAAACCTTGCCGTGTCGGAAGTTTCGATACAACTCACAACTGCCGGCGGGAACCTTACTTTATTCAAATGGTATCGAGCGGCTAATCCTCGCCCGCGACGGCGCGTTTCAGCCCGTCATAAACCTCATCGCGCCCGCGCATGCTGAAGAAGCTGCGCTTGGGCGCGGGCTTCGGGATCGAGCCGGTCACGCCGGGCTCGCTGCGCGCAAAGCGCGAGCCGGCGCGCGCCGCCACCACGTCGCCCGGGATCGGCGCCGGATTGCAGATCTGGCGGCCGCTTGCGCGCCGCGCGAGATCGACGTGGATATGGTCGTAATGGAACGCATTCGAGCCGGGCGCGAGCACGGTGGAAAAATGCTGGCAGGCCGCGGCGTGCACGTCGCGCAGGAACCCCTGCTCCTCCGGCGAGCCGCGCCAGCCGTCCTTGACGGTGATCTTGCGTCCGTCGGCCAGCGTGAACGACGCGATGTCGAGTGCGTTGCCGAACGCGTGCTCGCTGATCGGCGCGCCGCGCTGGCCGTTCATGCCGCGGCACGAGTAGGCCGAGATCTGCCGGATTTCGGCGACCGGCGCGCCGAGCCATTTCATCGCGGCGGGCTGCACGCCGGTCGCGAACCAGGTGTCGAGCGCCGAGACGATCGGGCAGGCGAGCGTTGCGGCGGGTTGCACCGCGGTCGCGCCGGTCGTCACCGGGACGCGCTCGCGCCCGAGCGGCACCGCTTCGGCCGGCGGATATTGCTGTGCCGGAATGGTTTGCGGATAGGCCTGCGACGGTCGCGGCGCCGACTGATAACGCGG
>DATEKY010000324.1:0-11704 GCA_035277225.1 Xanthobacteraceae bacterium | reverse complement strand
TCCGGCAGACCAGAAGCGCAGCCGACCTTCGAGAACGACGAAGAGTTCGTCGGACTTGGGATGGCGGTGGCGCGGCGGCCCATCGCCCCGAACGGCATAGGATACAAATGCCCCCAGCTTTCCGCCGGTCTCACGCGGCGTCAGAAGCGTTTCGTAGTGCGTGCCATTCCAATCGGTCTTGGTGCCCGGTGGCATGGGATGCTCCATGGGCGTTGATCCGACGGAAGCCTGCTGCGCCAGCGGCGCCGTCGATGTGAACGATGCGGCGGCCGCGGCGGCGGCGCCGGTCAAGGTGGTCGTCGTGAGGAACGTCCTGCGGTCTTGTGCTCGCTGCATCATCGCCTCCCTCATCCTGCGCCGTGATCGCGGGGGGAATGTGCAGTCCCGCCGGCGCTTCGCATCACACGAAAGCTACGCACACCGGCGGAGGGCCGCCTCGTATGAACATATGAGACCAGCGGAAATTTGGTTGTTCGTGAAACCGGCTTCCGACAGACTGCAAACTCCTCTCGCGTGAGGAGCGGTCGTTCCGGCCGCAACAGGTTCAAGGTGCCCGCATGCACAACTTCGATCGGCTGGTCGGGCAGGTCTACGATGCGGCGGTCGAGCCGGGCCGCTGGCCGCAGGCTCTCGAAAGCCTGTCGGACTTCCTGGAGGGCGCGGCCACCAAGCTGACGTTCCAGAACGCGAGGACGCTGCGCAGCGAGGCCAATTCGGTCCGCGTGCCGCCGGAGGCGGACCTCACCTATGCGCAGTACTACTACAAAATTAATGTGTTTCTGCAGCGTATCGCCAAACTGCGCGCCGGCACGTTGATTCCGGTATGGGACCTCCTGCCGCGCGAGGTCTACCAGCGCTCCGAGTTCTACAACGACTTCTGCCGGCCCAACGACATGTGCCACCCGATCGGAGTCGTGCTCGCCAACGAACAAGATATGCGCGTCGTGTTCACCTGCGGCAGCGCCAAGGGCGCCGGCGAGTTCGAGCCCGAGCACCTCGACCGGCTGCGCCGCATCGGGCCGCATTTGGTCCGCGCGGCGAGCGTGAGCCTGCGGCTCTCGCGCTCCGAGCTCGCCAGGAATGCCAACGCCGAGGCGCTCGACCGCGTCGGCCAGGGCGTGCTGATCGTGGCGGCGAACGGCGAGATCCTGTTCGCCAATCGGGCCGCCGAGTCGCTGCTCGCGGAGGCGGACGGGATCAGGACCGAGAAATCGGCGCTCTGTGCGAGGACCAGCGCGGATACCGCGCAATTTCAACGATTGATCGCCGCCGCCGCGGAGCGATCGGATGCCGCGGGCGGCGTGATGGCGCTCGCGCGGCCGGCGCCGCGCCGGCCGCTGAGCGTGCTGGTGGCGCCGCTCACGATCGAGTCGACGTGGTTCGTGACGCGCCGCCCTGCCGCGATCGTGTTCGTGGCCGATCCGGACAGCGAGCCGCCGACCGCGCAGGACCAGTTACGCGATCTCTATCGCCTCACCCCGGCCGAGGCCGCCGTCGCCATGGCGATCGCACGCGGCGAAGGGCTGCAGGCGGTCGTCGACGAGCTTGAAATCAGCCTGAGCACGGCGCGCACCCACCTGCAGCACGTATTCGAAAAGACGGAGACACAGCGACAGGCGGAGCTGGTCCGACTCATCGCGGCCGGCGGGATTTACCTCAGACAGTAGGCTGAACGCAGTCCCACTTTCTGGCCCCACAACGTGTGAGCTGTCCTGCACGCGTCCTGTAAACAGGACTCGCAATTCCCGCTTGCGGACATGGCTTGCTGCCTGATCGCTTGCCCGGTTGCTTGACTTGCGAATCGGCCTGCCTTGGCAATCCGAAGGCCGATGTCATCCCGGGCGACGTCGCGCAGCGACGGAGACCGAGACCCATCGTGAGACCGGCGCGATTTGCGACATGGATCCCGGCTCTCCCTGAACGCAGGATTTGACAGGATCACAAACAGGGACCTGGAGGATGACAAACAGGGAATTGGAGGATTTCGATTACATGACCATCACCGCCGCCGCACGGCCGCGACGTCGGCATTCGTGCAAAGAAGCGCCGGGAATTCTCGTGCCGTTTCAAAGCGCCTCCCCGGTCTTTCCTGTTGTTTGGCCGGCGGGCGCGCAGATCGCGGCTTTATCTGGCTGGCAAGACTGAACAATCCGACACGCGGGCGCGCGTGCTGGCGCATTTTTCCTGTTGTTTACAGGAACGCCGTCCCGGCCCGACTTTGCACCGCTGCAAATCCGGCCGCCGACCTGATGAGGACGAAAATCAGGCCGCCTCGGCCTGCGCGGCGGTCATCGCCTCGCCCGCCACGGTGGTGCGGCGCATGTCGCGCGGCTGGGTCTCGTCGAAGCGGCGCACGCGATGCATGGTCTGGCGGTTGTCCCACATCACCAGATCGTATTGCCGCCAGCGGTGGGTGTAGACGAGCTCGCGCTGCGTCGCGTGCTCGTTCAGGTCGCGCAGGAAGTCGCGCGACTCCGGCACCAGCCAGCCGACGATCGCGCCGGCATGGGACGAGAGATAGAGCGACTTGCGCCCGGTCACCGGATGCGTGCGCACCAGGCGCTGGCGCACCGGCTTCATCATCGCCTTCTCGTCGTCGGTCAGATCGCTGAAGCCCATCGAGCCGCGCGAATACATCAGCGAGTGCTCGCACACGAGATCCTCGATCTGCGCGCGCGTCGCATCGTCGAGCGTGTCGTAGGCGGCGCGCATGTCGGCGAATTCGGTGTTGCCGCCCTGGCTCGCGACGGTGCGCGCCGAGAGGATCGAATATTTCGCCGGCTTGGCGCGGAACGAGCTGTCCGAGTGCCACAGCCGGTTGCCGAGATTGAACATGCGGCGGCGGTCGTCGCGCGGCAGCGGCTTGCCGTCCTTGTCGAGGTTCGACACGTCGACCATGCCCTTCTTCAGGCGGTACTCGTTGTCCTTGGTGATGTTGCCGCCCTTGGCGTTCTCGATCTCGCCGAAGTTCTGCGTGAACGCCATCTGCTGGTCGTCGGTGATGACCTGGTCGCGGAAAATGAGAACCGCATAGCGATCCATGCCCGCATCGATCGCCGCGGCCTCAGCCTTGCTCAGCGGCTGGCGCAGATCGACGCCGCTCACCTCGCCGATGAAAACCGGATGGACCTGGCGGATCGAGATCATGGCTTCCTCCAATGCCCGCGTCTTTGCGAATTTCCTGGCGCGTTGATCGGATGCTAACCGAACCGCCGCGCGTCCGCTACATCGCAGCAAAAAGCGCCCGGCTTGCACCGGGCGCTTCCTCGGGCCGTTTGAGGCGTCGTGCCGCGGCTACTCGGTCAAGTCTGCCATGACCACGCTCGTCGCCGGATCGACCACGTAGGCGCGGCCGCCGAGCCAGGCGTAGCTGTATGGCCGGCTGGCCGGCACGCTCAGCGCGACGTTCTGCGGCATCGCGTAGAGCGGCACGTTGGCGGGCAGCACCGCGCCGACGCGATAGACCGGCTCGTCATCGATCTCGGTCGCCGCGACGATCGGCGCCTGCGCGACGGGCGCTGTCACCACCGGCGCCGCCGGGAGGACCACCTGCCGCGTCGCGTAGGTCTGCGGCACGACGGCCGGCCGCGCCGGCACCACCTCGCGCTCGACGATCGTCCGATAGATGATCTGGCGCTCCTGCGGATTGAGCGCGAGCCGCGGTGCGACGGTGCGGGTCGTTCGTCTGGTCGTCGTCGTCCGCTTGATCGTGGCGTGCCGCGCCGGGCGGGCCGCGACCTCGCGCGTGACCAGCCGCGAGGCCTCGGTCGCGCTGCGGCGCTGCACCACTTCGCGCGTGGTGATGGCGTCGATCGTGTTCGGCACGGTCTCGACGACAACCGGCGCGGCGACGCCTTGCTGCACCACGCCATCCACCGGCCGGCGCGTCACGATGGTCCCGGTCGGCGTCTGGGTCACGACGGTCTCGACCGGCTCGGCGCTGATCGAGCGTGTGACGACCGCCTGCGCATTCGCGGCGGCCGGTGCCAGCGCGCAGAGAACCGCGATGCCGCCGCCTCCCGCGATGACGCGCGCAAAATGTCCTCGGACTCTCATCGGAACCTCCAGGCTGTTGAGACGGAGGTTGAACGTGAGGCGCAAGAACGCTGTTCCGGTTCCCCCGGTGATCATTTCGCGGCGGAAATGTGGGGCCCGGACGGCCGATCGAACCCGCGGCCGCAATCGCCCGCTTTGTGTCGGCCATCACAGCCGCCCCGGGAGCCGCGTGCGATCAGACCGGTATGGATGAGCAAACACATCCAAACCCGGATCGCAACGCAACAGGAGACGACCATGTTCAACCTTCGCACCAGCCTTCTCGCGCTCGCCGCCGTCGCGACGGTCGCCACTGCCTTCGTCACCTCGACATCTTCGGCCGATGCCCGTGGCGGCATGGGCGGCTTCCGCGGCGGCATGGGCGGCTTCCGTGGCGGCATGGGCGGCGGCATGGCGTTCCGCGGCGGCATGGGCCACAGCTTCCGCCACATGGGTGGTAGCTTCCGCCACGGCGGCCTGCATCATCGCCCGCACTTCCATCACCGCCACCACTTCCATCACCGCCCGCATTGGTGGCATCACCGCCACCACCGCTTCGTGCGCTGGCACCGGCCGTGGATCTACGGCGTCGGCGCGGCGGTCGCGGCCCCGGTCTACGCGCCGGCCCCGGTCTATGCGGTCGCACCGCGTCCGGTGGCGGTAGCCCCCAACCCGTGCACCTGCCTGAGCAAGGAGTACACGCAGGACGGCATGGTCGTGTTCCAGGACCGCTGCACCAACGAGGCGGCAGCCGCCCCGCTCGGCGGGCAGCAGCAGACCCAGGTCCAGCCCGGCGTCGTCGCGGCGCCCGCGCCGCAATAACTGGATCGCCGCAGACTCGGAGAACCCCGGCCACCCGCCGGGGTTCTTTTTGTTCGATCCGCCCCGAGAGATTGTATCGTGTGGCCTTTTTGCACTAGGCGGCTCAGCGACTTCCACGCATCATTACGACTTCCGACGGGGGTGCGCGGACGCGGGGGCGCGTGGATGTCGGCGATCAGCCCAGTGCTGGCGCCGACATCCCCCGCCGCCCCGGTCCAGAGAGCCACCATCCCGCCCGACGCGCTCCTCGCGACGCGAGCCCCCTAAAAATTGTTATTGCATTCCGCACGGTTAGGTCCGGAACCGCCATCAAGTTTGACGAAAACTGTCAGGTGAAGGCCCGATTTTGCCGCGAACTGGGCCACAAGCAGCCCAATTCGCAAGGCCTCAATCGCCCGTGGAAGGTTCTTTGACGACCGAACTGAACTCGATAACGGGGACAACTCTGATGAACGCAGTTCCAGCCCGCACCGCGAAAATCGAAGACACCGAGACGCCGAGCGAATTCGAAGGCGAGATCCGCGAATTCATCCGCCGCGACGTCTCGCATCTGCGCCGTCCGCAGAACGAGGCGAGCGAAGCGGCCGTCAACAACATCAACTCGCTGCTCGACCGCGTGTCCGGCTCGTCGGTGAGCGAGATCGACCGGCTGATCGCCGACCTGCGCAGCGTGCGCGATTTCCTGGCGAGCGAAGGCGAACGGGTGCAGCGCGAAATCCAGAGCTACGCGCAACTCTCCACGGTCGCGATGACCTCGGTGAAGATCATCGCCGAGAGCATGGGTCAGTGGAAAGCCCAGGTCGGCGACACCAGGCTCGATCGCGACTGAGCCAACAACGCTAGTCGGCCGATCGTGGCGTCGGCAAAGCCGCCGGCGCACTGCGCAGGCCGCGGTCGGCCGGGAGC
This sequence comes from Xanthobacteraceae bacterium, assembly GCA_035277225.1. GTDB lineage: Bacteria > Pseudomonadota > Alphaproteobacteria > Rhizobiales > Xanthobacteraceae > PALSA-894. Next base: position 5,941 of record DATEKY010000324.1, on the reverse strand, counting down.
TTCGCGACGTCGCGCTTCATCTCGAGGCAGGTGATCAGGTCGACGTAGCTCGCCATGCTGGTGAGCGTGGCGGTTCGGGTGCAGAGCGCCCGATCCGCAGCGGGGAAGTCGGCCCACTGGCGCACGAGTTGCTCGCGCGCTTCGTTCTCGGTCTTGAGGCAGCGTTCGGTATCGATCTGGATCGTCTTGTCGCTTGAGTCGATCGGCCGGCAGGTCGGCCCGACATTGAGCCGTGGCACGCCATCGGCCGCGAACGCGGGCGCGCCCAGCGAGAGGGCGAGCAGCAAAGCGGCGGTTGTTTGCAGAATCGTCATGGCGATTGCCTCCGCAATGGTGAGGACAATCGGAAACGCCAGAACGTATTTGCGGGTTCCGCGATGGGCCCAGGCGGTACCGCGTCGCAGCCGTGCGGAAAGAGCTAGCGGATGACGGCCTGTACCGAGGCCACGACCGGCATGCGCGCGCCGTCGAGCGAGAGGCGGCCATCGATGTGGTTCTTGACCACCACGGCGGCAGTCAGCATCACGACGGCGGTCACGCCGGCGAAGAAAAACCCAACGAATCCAAGACTACGACGATCGGCCATTGTCCACTCCCCGTACCCACATCCGTTCTGTCGCTGTTGCATTAACTTTCGTTCAAAGTTTCCGGTTAATTTTCGCCTAACGTGATGGTTCCAGTTGTCGGCAAGTCGACAAGCCGCAACCGCCGGACTAGGGTCCGGGTGAGGCCTTTGCTGGAGTGCGGCGGCTCTTCGTTACGGACGGGAGACCGCAGATGTCGCGTCGAAATCTTGCGTTGATGTTTTTCGCCCTTGCCGGGGTGGCGTTTGGGTGGCTAACCGCGCCGAGTTTCGCGGCCGGCGGCGGGTTCCGCGCTATGCCAGGCGGCGGTTTCCGGGCCCCTGTGATCATCCCGCACGGTCCGCGCGGCGTCCTGCCAGCCTCGCCGCGCGCCATCGCGCGACCCGCGTTCGCGCCGCGAATCGGTCACGGGCACGGCTTCCGGCCGCACGGCTTCGGTTCGGCACGGCATGCGATTCCGCCCTCGCCGCACGGCTTCGCGACGACCACGCCGCAGCGGCCGTTCAGCCGGCTCGTGCGGCGGCATCACCGCATCTTTCACCAAGGTTGGTATTTCCCGGCCACGATCGGCGCAGATGTGGGGTTCATCGGCGTGCCGTACGATCCGAGCGAAGCGATCCCGGTCTACGCCCCGGCGCCGGTCTACGACGATACGGTCGATCCGCCGCTGCGGCGGCGTGCTCCTGCGAGCGCGCGCGTCACCAATCCGGACGACGAGAACCGCGACGCCTGCCGTGCCGAGACCGTGACGGTGCCGGCCAAGGACGGCGAACGCGAAATCAAGGTGGTACGTTGTTAGGGCTGAATCGGCTCAGGGCCTTGAAATAACCACGGGAAGCTGCCATCTACCCCCGCGTCGGCCCGGATTCGGGCCGCCGGCAGGGCCGCCTGTACGATACCTTTCATAGCTGCAAGGTTTCGGCCCGCCCTTCGACATCTCCAATCACATTGACAGCCCAGACCAGGCGGGGTGTCCACAACGACCCCGCGACACGCGTCGCCGATCCGGCGCGCGTCTCGCCGCAATAGGACTGTTATATTTTGGACTCCTTCAACGACTTCGGCCTCGCAGAGCCGATCACGCGTGCCCTTGCTCAAGAGCAGTACACCACCCCCACCCCGATCCAAGCCGACGCCATCCCAATCGTCCTGACCGGACGCGACCTCGTCGGCATCGCGCAGACCGGCACCGGCAAGACCGCCGCGTTCGCGCTTCCGATCCTCAACCGCCTCGCCGCCAACCGCAAGCCGCTGGAAAAGAAGAGCCCGCGCGTGCTGGTGCTCAGCCCGACGCGCGAACTGTCCGGCCAGATCCTCGAAAGCTTCCGCACCTACGGCCGTCACATGCGCATCCAATCCGCGCTGGTGATCGGCGGCGTCCCGATGGGACGGCAGGTGCGCGAACTGATGAACGGCCTCGACGTGCTGGTCGCGACGCCCGGCCGCCTGCTCGATCTCATGAAGTCGAACGGCGTGCGCCTCAATCAGGTCGAGGTGCTGGTGCTCGACGAAGCCGACCGCATGCTCGACATGGGTTTCATCCACGACATCCGCACCATCGTGGCGAAGCTCCCGAAGGAGCGGCAGACGCTGCTGTTCTCCGCCACCATGCCGCGCGAGATCGCCGATCTCGCCGCGCACATGCTGCGCGACCCGGCACGCGTCGCCGTTACGCCGGTCGCCTCCACCGCCGAGCGCATCGCGCAGCGCGTCATCATGATCGACAAGCCGGCCAAGGCAGCGCTGCTGATCGAGGTGCTGCGCGGTGAGGTAAACGGCCAGTCGCTGGTGTTCACGCGTACCAAGCACGGTGCCGACAAGGTGGTGAAGCAACTGCATAACGCCGGCCTGTCCGCCGAGGCGATCCACGGCAACAAGTCGCAGAACCAGCGCGAGCGCGTGCTCGGCGCGTTCCGCGCCGGCAAGCTCAAGACGCTGGTCGCGACCGACATCGCGGCGCGCGGCATCGACGTCGACGGCATCAGCCACGTCATCAACTACGACCTGCCGAACATTCCGGAGAGCTACGTGCACCGCATCGGCCGCACCGCGCGCGCCGGCGCCGACGGCATCGCGATCTCGTTCTGCGACAACGAGGAAGTCGCGTTCCTGCGCGATATCGAGAAGCTGATCCAGATCAAGCTGCCGGTGACCGAGCGGCGCAGCAACCCGCGCGCCGAAGCCGCGCCGCATCACCGGCCGCAGAATGCCGGCCGCAACGGGCGGAACGGCAACCGCCGCAACGGCCAGCAGCAACGGCGCCATGGCGGCGGCGGCAACGGCCATCACGGCCAGCAGCAGCGCCGCAACGAGCACGGCCATCAGGGCAAGCCGCGCTACGGCAGCGCCCAGCACGGCCAGCCGCGCCAGAATGGGGAAAATCGTCACGCCCCTTCTAACGCGCCCAGCTCACCTGATAATATCGCCACAGTCGCATTCATGCAGCGTCCGCACCGGCCCCAGGCCGATCGCGGCGCGCGGTAACGAGAGCAACGCATGGCCAAGGAAGAAATGCTGGAATTCGACGGCACCGTCACCGAAGTGCTGCCGGACGGAAACTTCCGCGTGAAGCTCGACAACGACCACGAGATCCTCGCCTACACCGCCGGCAAGATGCGCAAGTTCCGCATCCGCACCGGCGTCGGCGATCGCGTGGTGGTCGAGATGTCGCCCTACGACCTGCAGCGCGGACGCATCAGCTTCCGCCACAAGAGCGCCGCCCCGCCCATGATCGGGTCGGGTCAGCGCCGTCCGCAATACCGGCGGTAGAGCATCATCCCGAAAAGTGGTCTTCCGGTTTTCGGATAAGATGATGCTCAGGAAGAGCTGAACCTCACTCCCACACGATCATGCGCGCGCCACGCGACCTTGCAGGTCCGGCGCGCGCCGCTCGTCGACAGTATCAGCTCGAACCGGTCCGGGACTGCGAGCGAGGACACCAGCAGCAAGGCGCCGTTGGCCGAGAGATTGCGCACGACGCAGTCGAGCACGGGTCCGTTCGAATCGATCACGATCCGCGCCGACTTGAGCGTGCGCATCCGCGGCATCAGCCGCCGTTCCTCGTTCAATGACAGTTGCGACATTTGCGTCATTCCTATCAGGTGACGACGCGAATGTATTACCGGCGCGTTGACAATTTCTGCGCAGAGTGCCGGGATTCCGGGCCCCCCGATTGACGAACCGGTAACTATGCGGCGGCGACCTGCCGGCGGATCAGAAGCACCAGCGGCAGGGTCGCGAGCACCAGCGCCGCCACCACCATCAGCGCGGCCGGCACGCTGAGCGCATCTCCGATCAGGCCGTAGAGGATCGGCGCGATCGCACCGGAGCCGATGGTGCCGGTATAGAAGACGCTGAACGCGCGGGTGCGCTTCTCCGGCGCGACCATCAGCGGCACCGAGCCGTACAGCACCGACGAGGTTCCGTTGAGAGCCACGCCGATCAGCGGCAGCAACGCAAGCCCGAATTCGAGCGGCAGCGGCAGCAGCGCCAGGATTCCGAGCGCGGTGAACCCTTCGGTGATCCACACCGTCGCCACCACGCCGATGCGCGCGCCGATCCAGGCACAGACGAGTTTCCCGCCCGCGCCACCGACGAATACCAGGGTCAGCGCGAGGCCGACCGTCGGCAACGCGGCACCCTTCGCAGTCAGCAGGAACGGCAGGAAGGTGAGGAAGCCCATGCGGGTCGCCGAGTCGATCACGCCGATCGAGAGCAGCACGGGAAATCCGCCGGTCGGCTGTCCGCCGGCGACGCCGGTCGTCTTGGCGTTGGGCGCTGCGCTTTCCGGCGCATAGCGCGGCGTGAGCGCCAGAATCGCCACCGCCGCCGCCAGCCCGAGCGTGCCGAGCAGCGCGAGCGACGGACGCCACGGCATCATGACGACCAGCAGCGATGCGGCGGCGGGCAGCGCCATCTTCCCGAGATCGCCGGCGAAATTGTAGGTCCCAAGCGCCGCGAGCGAGCGCGGGCCGGCGAAGGCGCGCGCGACCAGCGCCGAGGCGAGCGGATGTTGCGTGCTCGCGCCGAGCCCCGCGATCAGCAGGACCGCGATCAGCGCCGGGTAACTCCCGACGAAAGGCGCCAGACAATAGCCGAACCCGGCGAGCGCGGTGCCGGCGGCAAGCACCAGCGGCGTGCCGAGCCGTTCGCTCAGCCGGCCGGCGGGGATCTGGAAACCCGCCATCGTGCCGGCGAACACGCCGCGCAACAAGCCGATCGCCGCGTAGCTCAGGCCGAACTCCGCCTGCCAGATCGGCAGCATGACGTAGATGAGATCGGTGTAGCCGTCGTGCAGCGCGTGCGCCCCGCTGGCGACGCCGATCGCGCGGCGTTCCTCGCCGCGCGTCTGCGCGTCGCGCTCGACCACCGCGCTCATGTGGCTCCCGGCCGCCGCTCCACGAATCCCGATCCGATGAACGACATCACCAGTTCGCCCTTCTGGTTGGTGCCGGTGTTGCGCGCGAACACCAGGCCCCAGCCGGGACGGCTCTTCGAGGCGCGCTTCTCGGCAATCTCGGAGGCGTAGGTGATGGTGTCGCCCGCATACACGGGCTTCAGCCATTTGAGATCGCGAAAGCCGGGCGAGGGCCCGAGCCGGGCGATCACCTCGCCGCGCGCCGCGCGCTCGGCGTCCTCGCGCTGGCCGTACTGCACGCGCAGCCGCATCCACACCGCGATGGTGTGCCAGCCGGACGCGCACAGCGCGCCGAAATGCGACTTCGCGGCGGCCGCCTCGTCCATGTGGAAAGCCTGCGGATCATAGGCGCCGGCGAACGCCTTGATGTCGTCGGCGGTGAATGTGTGCGTGCCCAGCGCCATGCGGTCGCCCACGCTGATGTCGTCGAAATATCTCACGCGGCACCCGCCTGTCGCCGCAGCAGCATCTGCGGGCAGATCAAGGTCATCACCTTCTCGCCGTTGCCGTTGTAGGTTTCCCACAGGAAGCTGACGAAGCCGCGGTCCGGCTTGCTCTGCGACGCGCGCGCCGACAGCACGCTGCCGCGCACGATCAAATCGTCGCCTGGCCGCACCGGCTTCAGCCACTTCACCTCGTCGATGCCGGGCGCCCCCATCGACGCGGCATCGAGCAGCAGGTTATCGGCGATCATCTTCATCATGATGGCGCAGGTGTGCCAGCCGGAGGCGCCGAGCCCGCCAAGCATCGTCTTGCGCGCCGCCTCCTCGTCGAGGTGCATCGGCTGCGGATCGTACTGCGCGGCGAAGCCGATCATCTCCTCGCGCGTGACGCGGCGCGGCCCATATTCCGCCGTCCAGCCGGGGGAGAAATCCTCGAAGTAAAACGTCGGCACGGCGGTCCCTTGGCCTGAAATAACGCTTGATGTCCCTATCCGCCG
>DATEKY010000323.1:0-2903 GCA_035277225.1 Xanthobacteraceae bacterium | reverse complement strand
CTATATCGAGCAACCGGTCGCGGTGCTGCAGCCGTCGGCTTCGCCCGAGGAGCGCAGACTCACCGCCCGCTCGCTGTTCTCCGCGGTGCACGGCATTGTGCTGATCGGGCTCGAGGAGAAGCTGCAGAGCATTCCGCTGTCGACCTTGCGCGAGCAGGCGGTTCTGATGGTCGAGGCGATGACGCGCGGATTGAGGAGCGGGTAGGGCGGGCTAAGCGCAGCGAGCCCGCCACTTCGCCGACGCGGCGGGCACGTCGCTTCCGCGCCTTTGCCCGCCCTACGGAGCCCAGCGGCGCTTTACGCTGACGGTTGTGCCGTGCGAGATTTTCGCGGACAGGCGGCATGGCTGCGGAGGGAACGATGGCGGACGAATTCCTGATCAACACGACCACCGCGGGCGATCAGGAGCAGCCCGCCGTCGCGGCGCTCGGGGGCACGCAGTTCGTCGCCGTCTGGTCCGATCGCGCCAGCGGCACCATCAAGGGTCAATTGCTCGGCGTGAACGGCGCGAAGAGCTCGGGCGAGTTCACGGTCAATTTTCCCGGCAAGATCGGGACCAAGCGCACGCTCCCGGCGGTGATCGAGACCGACCTCGGCTTCGTCGTCGCGTGGATCGAGCAGGAGCCTTCCGCCACGCCGCAGCTCAAGCTGCGCACGTTCGATGCGGATTCGCTGTCCGGGCCGGAGAGCCGGATCTCCAGCGCCGAGGTCGAGCCGCTGATCCGCCCGGTGCTGGCGCGGCTGCCCGCCGGCGCTTTCGTCGTGGTGTGGACCGACAAGCGCGCGAACGAGCGCATCCGCGTGCAGCGCTTCGGCGCCGACGGCGCCAAGGTCGGCCCCGAGCTTCGCGCCAACACGGTGGCCGGCCTGCACCGCGTCCCGATGGTCGCGGCGCTGACCAACGGCAACATCGTGGTCGCGTGGCGCGCGCGCCTTCCCGGGCCGCTGCTCGTGCACCTGCAGATATTCAACGCGAGCGGGCCGGTCGGCACCGAGGTCACGACCGCGCTCGACATCACCGAGGCGGCGATGGCACCGCTCGATACCGGGCGGTTCGTCATCACGACAGTCAGGAGCGCGCTCGACGGCGAGACCGGCTTCGACACCACGATCGCGCAGTCGAACGTCTTCGAGCCGAGCGGCGTCTCCGCCAATATCAAGCTTGCCGCCACGACCGGGACGCGGATCCAGTCCTCCTGGCCGACGCTCGCGCCGCTCTCCGGCGGACGCTTTCTGCTCGCGTGGACGCAGACCGCCACGGCCAGCACTGCCGGTACGAACGTGATGGCGCGGATGTTCTCGGCGAAAGGCGCGATCGGCAAGGCGGTGAAGGTCAACACCCTGACCGGCGGGAGCCGGTTCAGCCTCGCGGCGGCGGCGACCGCCGGACCCGCGGGGGAGACGGCGTTCTTCGCCTGGAACGACGACAGCGCGAAGGGCGCCGACAAGGCCGGGCGCGCGATCGAAGGACGCGTACTGACGATCCCGGCGGCGGGATTTTAGAGAGCATGATCCCGAAAAGGGGGAACCGGTTTTCGGGCAAGATCATGCTCAAATAATAGAGCGACACCTGCGAGTGGTTCGCGGTTCGGCGCGTTGCGCCGCACGCCCGGCGGCCCGATATGTAGGTCTGACCGTCACGGAGCAGGCCGATGCACTCGCACTCCCTCGACCGCTGGACGCACGAGCATGTGTTCCTCGGCGCGCAGCATGCGCGCAACGAGCGCAGGACCTGGCTGGTCGTCGGTCTCACTGTCGCGATGATGGTGGTCGAGATCGCGGGCGGCTCTATCTTCGGATCAATGGCGCTGCTCGCCGACGGCTGGCACATGGCGACGCACGCGCTCGCCATCGGCATCGCGGCATCGGCCTATCTGTTCGCGCGGCGGCACGCGCATGATCCGCGCTTCGCGTTCGGCACCGGCAAGCTCGGCGAGCTCGCCGCGTTCGCCAGCGCGATCGTGCTGGCGATGATCGCGCTCGCGATCGGCTACGAGAGCTTCATCCGTCTCGCGCATCCGGTGCCGATCGCCTACGGCGAGGCGATGGCCATTGCCGCGGTCGGCCTCATGGTCAATCTCGCCTGCGCGTGGCTGTTGCGCGAGGACCACGCGCATCATCACCACGATCACCACCACCATCACGACGAAGACGGCGATCACGCGCATCACCACCATGCTGCCGATCACAACCTGCGCGGCGCCTACCTTCACGTCCTGGCCGATGCGGCGACCTCGGTGCTGGCGATCGGGAGCCTCGCGCTGGCCTGGTCGTTCGGCTGGCTGTGGATCGATCCCGTGGTGGGCGTGGTTGGCGCGTGCGTGATCGCCAGCTGGTCGTACGGGCTCATTCGCGATGCCGGCGCCGTGCTGCTCGACGTGGTGCCGGATCAGGGCACGGCCAGCGACATTCGCCGCAGGCTGGAGATCGATGGCGACCGCGTGTCGGACCTGCACCTGTGGCAGGTCGGGCCGGGACATCGCGCTGCGGTGGTTTCGATCGTCACCGACCGCCCGCAGCCGCCGTCGGCCTACAAGAGCAAGCTATCCGGCGTGCACGGCCTCAGCCACGTGTCGGTCGAGGTGCAGCCGTGCGAGCACGCCGCGGCCTGAGCGCACGCGCGAACGAGGTTTTAGACTCGGGCCGTCGCCTTGAACACGCGATAGCGCCCGTCCTCGAGCTGGGCGGCCGCGACGATGCCGGTCACCGCGCTGCCGCCGTCGAGGGACAGGCGATCGTACTGCAGCACGTGCGGATCGTCCTGGCCGCTCATCGCGCGATGCTTTTCCGGCGGCGTGTGGCCGTGGATCACCAGCGCGCCGCCAAAGCCGCCGCGCCAGGCGAGAAACGGCTGCTGGATCCAGGCCCAGTGATTGCCGCCGAATTCGCCGAACGCATGGCTG
>DATEKY010000322.1:0-3769 GCA_035277225.1 Xanthobacteraceae bacterium | reverse complement strand
GGCACGGTGTGCGCGCCGCACTTATCGCCGATCAGCAGCGAGTCGCAGTTGGTGAAGTTGCGCGCGCCCTTCGCCTTGCGGTGCGCCGAGACCAGGCCGCGATAGGTGTTCTGCGACTGCCCGGCCGCGATGCCCTTCGAGATTATGCGGCTGGTGGTGTTGCGGCCGAGATGCAGCATCTTGGTTCCGCTGTCGACCTGCTGGTGGCCGTTCGAGATCGCGATCGAATAAAACTCGCCGCGTGAATCATCGCCGCGCAGGATGCAGCTCGGATACTTCCAGGTGATCGCCGAGCCGGTCTCGAGCTGGGTCCAGGAGATCTTCGAGCGCGCACCGCGGCAGTCGCCGCGCTTGGTGACGAAATTGTAGACGCCGCCGCGTCCCTGCGCGTCGCCCGGGTACCAATTCTGGATGGTCGAGTACTTGATCTCGGCGTCTTCCAGCGCGATCAACTCGACCACCGCGGCATGCAGCTGGTTCTCGTCGCGCATCGGCGCGGTGCAGCCTTCGAGATAGCTCACATACGAGCCCTTGTCGGCGATGATCAGCGTGCGCTCGAACTGGCCGGTGTTCTTCTCGTTGATGCGGAAGTAAGTCGAAAGCTCCATCGGGCAGCGCACGCCCGGCGGCACGTAGACGAACGAGCCGTCGGAGAACACCGCCGAATTGAGCGTCGCGAAGAAATTATCCGACACCGGCACGACCGAGCCGAGATACTGCTTCACCAGGTCGGGGTGTTCGCGCAGCGCTTCGCTGATCGGCATGAAGATCACGCCGGCCTTCTTCAGCTCTTCCTTGAAGGTGGTTGCGACCGAAACGCTGTCGAACACCGCATCGACCGCGACGCGATTGCGCGGCGCGAGCGCCTCGCCGTCCTCGCCCACCTCACCGTCTTGCGCGGGCTCGCGCACGATGCCGAGCAGCGCCTCGCGCTCGCGCAACGGGATGCCCAGCTTGTCGTAGGTCTTGAGGATCTCCGGATCGATGTCGTCGAGCGACTTCGGCGCCTTGAAGTTGGAGGGCGCGGAATAATAGTGGGCGTCCTGATAGTCGATCGGCCCGTAGTTGATCTTTGCCCATTGCGGCTCGCGCATGGTGAGCCAGCGCCGGTAGGCGTCGAGCCGCCACTCGAGCATCCAGGCGGGCTCTTCCTTCTTGGCCGAGATGAAACGCACGATATCCTCCGAGAGCCCCTTCGGGGCTTTCTCGGATTGGATCAGCGTCTCAAAACCGTATTTGTACTGGTCAACATCGATCTGGCGGACCTGATCGACGGTCTCCTGAACGGCCGGCATTTAACTCCTCCACAGCGGTTTCAAGGACCGCGGGGTTTGTCTGTCGGTTATGGTGTTTGTTCCGGAGCAACCCGCCCCGGTATTCATGCGGCGAGGCCCCGTTTCACCCCATTAGATAGGGATTTGTTGAGCGTTTGCCACACATTCAGAAAGCGGTCGATCTCGGCCTCGGTGGTTGCCGGCCCGGTGCTGACGCGGATCGCGCCACGCGCGAGCGCGGGTTCCACGCCCATCGCGGCCAGAACGTGCGACGGGGCGACCTTGCCGGAGGAACAGGCCGCGCCGGACGAGACCGCGACGCCCGCAAGATCGAAGGCAATCACCAGCGTCTCCGCCCTCGCGCCCGGCAGCGCGACCAGCGTGGTATTGGGAAGGCGCGCGGCACCCGCACCGAAGATGATGGCTTGCGGCGTCGCGGCGAGCAGGCCGGCTTCGAGCCGGTCGCGCAGCCGCGCCATATGCGCGACGTCGGCCGCCGAAGTCGCCGTGAGGGCGGCGGCAGCAGCGCCGAAGGCCGCGATGGCGGCCACGTTCTCGGTGCCGGCGCGGTTCCCGCGTTCCTGTCCACCGCCCCGGATCAGCGGGTCCGCGAAATGAATATCTTCGCTGCGCTTGATCAGCGCGCCGGCGCCCTTGGCGCCGCCGATCTTGTGCGCGCTCAGCGTCAGCAGGTCCGCGCCGAGCGCCGCGATATCGAGCGCGATCCGCCCGGCCGCCTGCACCGCATCGGTATGCAGCAGGCCGCCGTGACGATGCACGATGTCGGCCGCCTCCCGCACCGGCTGGACGGCGCCAGTCTCGTTGTTGGCCGCCATCAGCGAGACAAGGACGCGCTCTCCGCCCAGAGCTTCCAGCCGCCGCTGCAGCGCGCTCAGATCGATCATGCCGGCGGCGTTCGCCGGAACCTGTTCGACCCTGGCCGGGTCGAACCGCCCGCCCGCCAGCACCGAGGGATGCTCGATCGCCGACACCAGAAGCCGCTCGAACAGCCGCTTGTCGTCCGCGGTCTGAACGGAGGGCGACAGCGCGAGCGCATTCGCCTCGGTTCCACCCGACGTGAAGATGACGTTGCGCGCATCGGCACCGGCGAGCGCGGCGACCTGCTCGCGCGCCCGCTCGATTGCGTTCCGCGCCGCACGGCCTTCGCCGTGGACCGAGGACGGATTGCCGCTCAGTTCCAGCGCCGCCTCAAGCGCCTCGCGCGCCTGCGGCCGAAGCGGAGCGCTCGCGTTCCAGTCGAGATATGTGCGCACGGCCATTGATTCTCGATCCGACAAGTCCACATTCCTGACACGAATCCAAAGGACTTGCTTTTAGCCCTTGGTTTCGTGCAAACAGGGCCCGCCGCACCCGCCCCGGAGTTCAGTGCAGCGGGTTATCGCAGGCGAGGCTGTCCCCTAAATTAGAACAGTTCTAAATAGTTACGCGCGCCCGCCGTCCCCGTCAAGCGCGCCGTAAGTTGAAAGACCCGCGCCTGAAGCCGCCGGGTTGCAGTATCGAGGTCCGAATGCCCGAGGTCATCTTCACCGGTCCGGCCGGCCGCATCGAAGGCCGCTATCATCCGGCGCGTGTCAAGCACGCGCCGATCGCCATCGTGCTGCACCCGCATCCGCAGTTCGGCGGCTCGATGAATCACCAGATCGTCTACCAGCTCTACTACGCGTTCGTGCACCGCGGCTTCTCGGTGCTGCGGTTCAATTTCCGCGGCGTCGGCCGCAGCCAGGGCTCGTTCGACCACGGGGTCGGGGAACTGTCGGACGCGGCATCCGCGCTCGACTGGGCGCAGTCGATCAATCCCGAGGCACGGTCATGCTGGGTCGCCGGCTTTTCGTTCGGCGCCTGGATCGGCATGCAGCTCCTGATGCGGCGCCCCGAGATCGAGGGCTTCATCTCGGTTGCGCCGCCGGCGAACCTTTATGATTTCTCGTTCCTCGCGCCCTGCCCCTCGTCCGGCCTGATCATCCACGGCGACAAGGATGCAGTGGTGCCGGCGAAGGACGTGCAGGGGCTGGTCGAGAAGCTGAAGACCCAGAAGGGCATCATCATCGACCAGAAAGTGGTGACCGGCGCGAACCACTTCTTCGACAACAAGATCGAGCCGCTGATGCAGAGCGTCACGGCCTATCTAGACAAGCGGCTCAAGCCCGCCGACGCGACCAGCGCGGCGTGACCTAGACGGAGACGCGATGCGCAGGAAGCTGATGCTCTGGCTTCTTGCGCTCGCTGCCCTGATCGCCGGCGCCGTTGCGGCGCTCTGGTACCTGACGCTCGTCCCGGGGAGATCGCATCAGGGCGACCTGCCGCCGCTCACCGCGGACGAGCGGGCGATTGCGGCCACGCTCAAGCGCCACATCGAGACGGTCGCGGCGGCCGAGCATAACATCGCGCATTACGAAGAACTCGAGAAGGTCGCTGCCTATCTCGAGAAGACGCTGGGGTCGCTCGGCTATGCGATCGGCCGGCAGACATACCTC
>DATEKY010000321.1:0-3912 GCA_035277225.1 Xanthobacteraceae bacterium | reverse complement strand
CCCTTGTCCTCGACCACTTCGTCGAACTTCTGCGCGCTCTCGGCATATTCCATCGTGTAGGCCATGCCGGCGCAGCCGCCGTTCTTCACGCCCACGCGCACGCCCGCGAACGGCTTGTCGGCCTTCGCCATGATCGCCTTGATGCGATCCGCGGCGGCATCGGTGAGCTTCATCACCTGGGGTCGGGGCCGGGGGCTTGCCATCGTCGTTCTTTCAAACCGTTCAAATCTCAGGCGATTCACAGGATAGCAGAAACGCCTTACCTGTCTATTTGGGCACTTTGCTTGGTCGCCGCAACCTCACCACATGTTCAACGTGGCGCGCGCCTCGTCCGACATCCGGCTCTGGTCCCAGGGTGGATCCCACACGATGTTCACGGTGACCGGGCCGACGCCAGCGACGCTCGACACCGCGTTCTCCACCATGATCGGCAGTTCCTGCGCCGAGGGACAGTTCGGCGTGGTCAGGGTCATGTCGACGGTGACATCGCGGTTGTCCGCGATGTCGACCTTGTAGATCAGCCCGAGCTCGTAGATGTCGGCCGGGATTTCCGGGTCGTAGACGGTCTTGAGCGCGGCGATGATCTCGTCGGTGATGCGCCCCAGCTCCTCGGCCGGGATCGCCTCCGAACCGGTGGTCTGCACCGCATTCGGGGTCGGCGCATCGGCGGTTTTGGTTTCGTCGGTCATGCGAACATATCCTGCGCCTTGATGAGAGCCTGCGCCAGGCTGTCGACCTCCGCCCTGGTATTGTAGAGCGCGAACGAGGCGCGGCAGGTCGCGGTCACGCCGTAGCGCGCGAGCAGCGGCATCGTGCAGTGGGTACCGGCACGCACCGCGACGCCCGCGCGGTCGATCACGGTCGCCACGTCGTGCGGATGCGCCCCCTTCAACTCGAACGAGACGATCGAGCCCTTGTCCTTCGCGTTGCCGATGATGCGCAGCGAATTGATCTGGCCCAGCCGGTCGTGCGCGTAGCGGACCACGTCGGTCTCGTGCGCCCGGATGCGCGCCTTGCCGATCGACTGGATGTAGTCGAGCGCCTCGCCGAGGCCGATCGCCTGCACGATCGGCGGCGTGCCGGCCTCGAACTTGTGCGGCGGCTCGCCGTAGGTGACGCGATCCTGGAACACGTCCTTGATCATCTCGCCGCCGCCGTTGAACGGCGGCATCGCGGCCAGGTGCTCGTACTTGCCGTAGAGCGCGCCGATGCCGGTCGGCCCGTAAAGCTTGTGGCCGGTGATCGCGTAGAAGTCGCAGTCGAGATCCTGCACGTCGACCTCGAGATGCACCGCGCCCTGCGCGCCGTCGACCAGCACCGGAATGCCGCGCGCATGCGCGAGCCGCACCACCTGCTTGATCGGCGTGATGGTGCCGAGCGCATTCGACATGTGCGTCATGGCGACGAGCTTGGTGCGCGGCGTCAGGAGTTTTTCGAATTCCTCCAGCAGGAAATTGCCGTCCTCGTCGACCGGCGCCCATTTGATCACCGCGCCCTGCCGCTCGCGCAGGAAATGCCACGGCACGATGTTGGAATGGTGCTCCATGATGGAGACCACGATCTCGTCGCCCGGCTGGATGCGCTCGCGCGCGAACGTATAGGCGACGAGGTTGATCGCTTCCGTGGCGTTGCGGGTGAAGATGATCTCTTCCGGCCGCTTCGCGTTCAGGAAGGCGCGCACCTTCTCGCGCGCGCCCTCGTACCCTTCGGTCGCGGCGTTGGCGAGATAATGCAGGCCGCGATGCACGTTGGCGTATTCGGAGGTGTAGGCCTGGGTCAAGCGGTCGAGCACTGACTTGGGCTTCTGCGCCGAGGCGGCGTTGTCGAGATAGACCAGCGGCTTGCCGTAAACCTGCATCGACAGGATCGGGAAATCCTTGCGGATCGCCTCGACGTCGTAAGAGCCGTTGCTGACCGCGGGATGCATGGGTCTAGCCTCGCACCTTGAGCCACGCGGCGACCGCCTCGATCAGCGCCTCGCGCAGGCCGGCATGCTCGATGCCTTCGATCGCGTCGCCGACGAACGCCTGGATCAGCAGCGCCTCGGCCTCGGCGTGCGGGATGCCGCGGGCTTTCAGATAGAACAGCAGATCCTCGTCGAGATCGCCGGCGGTCGCGCCATGGCCGCACTGCACGTCGTCGGCGTAGATCTCCAGTTCCGGCTTGTTGTCGGCCTCGGCGTCCTCGGAGAGCAGCAGCGCGTGCGAGGCCATCTTGGCGTCGGTCTTCTGCGCGTGCGGCCGCACGATGATCTTGCCCTGGAATATGCCGCGGCTCTCGTCGTCGAGCACCGTCTTGAACACTTCGCGGCTCTGGCAGTTCGCCACCGCGTGGTCCATCACCAGGGTCGTGTCGGCGTGCTGGCGGCCCTTGAGCAGGCTCGCGCCGCGGATGTTGGCGACCGTCCCCTCCCCGCTGCAGCGCAGGAACAGCTGGTTGCGCGCCACCGCGCCGCCGATGTTGAACACGAATGTATTGAAGCGCGCATGCGCGCCGACATCAGCCAGCAGCGAAGACACGTGCAGCGCCTTGTCGCCCTCGCGCGTGATCTTGATGTGATCGACATGCGCGTCGTCGGCGACCTTGAGCTCGAGCGCGGTGTTCGACTGGTAGTCGCGGCCGCCTGAGCCCTCATGGCTCTCGACGATCATGACGCGCGCGCCCTTCTCGATCACGACGAGCGAACGGGTGAACAGCGCCGCCGGCTTGTCGCCGGTCGCCGCAAACACGAGATGGATCGGCCGCTCGACCGCGGCGCCCGCCGCAACCTGAATGACGATGCCGTCGCCCATGAAGGCGGTATTGAGCGCGACCGCCACGTCGTCGGTCGCAAACACCTTGCCGAGATGCTTTGTCGCCAGCGCATCGTTTTGCGCCAGCGCCTGCGCCATCGGACGGATCGCGAGGCCGGTTTCGAGCTTCGCCAGATCGGACAGTTCCGGCACAAACGCGCCGTCCACGAACACCAGCCGCCGGCTGTCGACATCGGCGAGCAACGCGCCTGCATCCTTCGCGCGCGCCTTGGCGGCCGCGTCGGGTGGGACTGCAAGCGGCTTTGCGTCGCGCATCAGCGCGCGCAAATCCGTGTACTTCCACTCCTCGACGCGCCGGTGCGGCAGCCCGACCGCGGAAAACCGCTCGAAGGCGGCCGCGCGCAACGGCGCGGCGCCGGGCAGCCTGCCCTTCGCCGCCTGCCATTCGGCCGCGAGCTGCTGCTCGGCGGCGTTCTTCATCAGGGTCAGTTCAGCCATCTTAACTATTCCGCCGCGACCGGCGCTTCCTGGAACTGGGCGTAGCCGCTCGCTTCCAGTTCGAGCGCCAGCTCCTTGCCGCCGGTCTTCACGATGCGTCCCTTCGAGAGGACGTGGACGATGTCCGGCACGATGTAGTCGAGCAGACGCTGATAGTGCGTGATGACAACGAAGCCGCGCTCGGGCGAACGCAGGCGGTTAACGCCATCGGCCACGATCTTCAGCGCGTCGATATCGAGCCCCGAGTCGGTCTCATCGAGCACCGCGAGGCGCGGCTCGAGCAGCGCCATCTGCAGGATCTCGTTGCGCTTCTTCTCGCCGCCGGAGAAGCCGACGTTCACGCCGCGGCGCAGCATGTCCATGTTGATCGAGAGCTTGCCGGCCTGCTCGCGCACGCGCTTCATGAAGTCCGGCGTGGTCAGCTCGGGATCACCGCGCTTCTTGCGCTGCGCGTTGAGCGCGGTGCGCAGGAACGTCATGGTGGCGACGCCGGGAATCTCGATCGGGTACTGGAACGCCAGGAACACGCCCTTGGCGGCGCGTTCGTCGGGCGCCATCTCCAGGATGCTTTCGCCGTCGAGCAAGACGTCGCCTTCGGTGACGTTGTAGTTGGCCTTGCCGGCCAGCACATAGGCGAGCGTCGACTTGCCGGAGCCGTTCG